>NZ_JBYTAH010000054.1:0-57387 GCF_058787975.1 Cupriavidus sp. FW305-26 | reverse complement strand
AGCCCCAAGATGCTGTCGATCGGCATGCACTGCCGCCTGCTCGGCCGCCCGGGCCGCTTCCGCGCGCTGCAGCGCTTTCTCGACTATGTGCAGGGACACGACAAGGTGTGGATCTGCCGCCGTGTCGACATCGCCCGCCACTGGGCGCAGGTGCACCCGTTCCAAGCCGCGGGCGATGCCGCAGCCGTGGGCACGATGCCCGAGGAAGTTGCCCCGGCCTGACAAATGCCGTCCGTGTCGCCATATTTGTGTACGATATAGCCGTCTTTCGTCGCCAGTTCCGGCGACAGGCTGAA
Organism: Cupriavidus sp. FW305-26; assembly: GCF_058787975.1. NCBI lineage: Bacteria > Pseudomonadati > Pseudomonadota > Betaproteobacteria > Burkholderiales > Burkholderiaceae > Cupriavidus > Cupriavidus sp. FW305-26. Next base: position 57,091 of record NZ_JBYTAH010000054.1, on the reverse strand, counting down.
ATGTCCGTCCCCTGATATGGCAACCACATCGAAGAAGGCGGCGCCCGGCGCGGCAGCAAAAACGCCGCGCCGGCCCGCATCCAAGGCAACCCTGAAAACAGCACCCAAGGCCGCCGCCAATGCCGCACCGGAGGAAAGCGCCGGCCCGGAGGCCGCCGCCAGCGAAGCTTCCGCCACCGAGGCCATCTACCTCAGCCTGCTGACCGCGATCATGGAGCATCGCCTGCTGGCCGGCACCAAGCTGGTCGAGGAACGGCTGTGCGAAGTGACCGGCGCCAGCCGGGCCCGCATCCGCCAGGTCTTCGCGCGCCTGGCGCATGAGAAGCTGGTCACGCTGGTGCCCAATCGCGGCGCCTTTGTCTCCAGCCCCACGGTGGACGAGGCGCGCGAGGTGTTCCAGGCGCGCCGCGTGGTCGAACCCGCGCTGGCGGCCGAACTGGCCCAGCGTGCCACGCCGGCCAAAGTCCGCAGCCTGCGCCGCCATGCCATGGAAGAAGACAACGCGCGCGCGCGCGGCGACCGCGCCGCGATGATCCGCCTGTCGGGGGAATTCCATATCCTGCTGGCGGAGATGGCCGGCAATGCCATCCTCGAAAAGCTGATCCGCGAGATGGTGTCACTGACCTGCCTGATCATCACGCTGTATGACCGCCCCGGCGCACCGGCCTGCGCCGAGCATGAGCACCGCCAGCTGATCGACGCCATCGAGCAGCGCGACGCCGCGCGCGCCAGCGCGTTGATGGCGGAACACCTGGAACACATCGAGGGTTCGCTCGACCTGAGCGTGCCCGACAGCGGCGCGCCGGACTTCTACAGCATCTTCAGCAAGGGTTGAAGCACGGTGCGGGGGCGCCAGCGCGCGCCTCATGGCCGGCATTGCACTCCGCGCCCGGCAACCTAGACTGGCTGCATAACAATGCCGCGCGCAATGCGCCGCAGGGAGGTGCGCCATGGCTGTCGCTGCAGAACCCGTCACAACCGCCCGTCCACCGCTGGCCTTCGAACGGCTTTACGCGGATGCCGCCGGCGAATCCCACTTCGGCCCCATTTCCGTTGCCATCACCGAGCGCCTGTTCGCGCCGCCCGCGCGCGCCTTCTGGGTGTCGCCGCTGGACGAAGCCGCGCGGCAGGGCTTCCTGCTGGTGCCGGCCGGCTGGGTGGGCGCACTGCACCCGTCGCCGCTGCGCATGTGGATTTTCGTGCTGGCTGGTGCGATGGAGTTCGAAGCCAGCGATGGCGAGCGCCGGCCGCTGTCGGCGGGCAGTGCGCTATTGCTGGAAGACACCACGGGCAAGGGGCATGTCAGCAGGGTCGTCGGTACTGCCGATGCCACGCTGGCCGTGGTGCAGTTGCCGGAGAACCGAAGCTGAGCCCGCGGCGTGCCGGCAGGGCTGTGGCCACGCAACACGATCACGGAGCCCCATGATGATTGCTCCCGAGCCAGCGGCTCCGCCCAAGCCCGCGCCGCAACTGGTGCCCAACGGCTACCGCCAGGGCATCATCACCGCGATCACGGTGCTGCTCGGCTTCTCGCTGGCGTTCTGGCGGTTCTGGGGCTTCGAGAGTCCCGGCCACTGGAACCTGCGCGCGCTGTTCGCCGCGGTCTCGCTACTGGCCGCGGTGTCGCTGCAGATCGTGGCGCTCTACCGCGCGCTGCGCATCGAGGACGATGCAGTGGATGAATACCGCAAGACCGTGCGATGGTTCATCGCGTCGGCGCTTGCGCTGCTGGTCGGGCTGGCCGTGGCCATGATAGACGCGGCACTCGGCCCCTAGGCCGCCCGGCAATCACGCTATCCGGCCCGGGAACGAACCTGCGCCTGCTCCTGGCTGGCGTCGCAGATAGCGCACCTGCAGCACCGCCCCCGCCAGGAATACCAGGAACAGCACGCCGACGATCCCCTTCAGTTCCGGCGCTTCCGCATTGGCAAAGACCGGATTGCCCACCGGCAGGCGCGTGCCGGTCTCGGTCAGGCCCGGGATGAAGTGGAAGAACACCGTCAGCGACAGCGACACCACCTCCACGTAGCGGCTCATGCGCCCGAATGCACCGCGTGCCGCGCAGACCGCGACCGCCAGCACCAGCAGCGTGACGATGCCCAGCACATGGGGCTTGCCGAATCCGCCGTGCTGGAAGATGCCAAACCCGGTCAGGCAACTCAGCACGGTGCCGATGACATAGGCCAGTCCGAGCCGGGTATGCAGGCGCACCATGCCGGTGCTCGAGAGCGCCACCAGGCCGCAGGCCAGTCCCGCCAGACTGATCAGGGTATGGATGATGCCAAGCTGCGTGAGTCCGAGCATGATGGTGCCTCCAGCCGGGTGGGTGCCGCAATGGATCTGGACAGGCGTGGCGGCGCGCAAGACAAGGCGAGTTGCGTGGGGGCGGGCCGCAACAGCAAGCCTTCATGTAAGGCGAAGCTTGCGGGGATTGCAAGGATGGCGGCAGCCGCGGGGCACCCGCCTTTGCCGATGTCAGAGCATCGGGGCACCGGCCCTTGCAGACTGCGCCATGGCCTGGCGCGCCACCGCGACCTCGGCCCTGCCGCGCCGGTGCGATCCCTGCAGGCGGCGCAGCGCCGCAGCGGCACCCGCCTCGATCATCACGCACAGCACGAAGTAGAGCAGCGCAACCGCTGCGAACACTTCCGCCGCATAGCCCATGCTGCGGCCATTGACCTGCGTGGCCAGTGTCGACAGCTCACTGACGCCGACGATATAAGCCAGCGACGTATCCTTGGTCAGCGCCACCCAGGTGTTGGCCAGGGACGGCAGCATGGCGCGCAGCGCCTGCGACAGCACCACATGCCAGAGTGCCTGCGTGCGCGACATGCCCAGCGCCAGCGCCGCCTGGCGCTGGCCCGCGCCGATCGCGGCAATTCCCGCGTGCAGGCTCTGCGCGATAAACGCGGCGCCCACCAGTGCCAGCGCCAGCACCACGGTCAGCACTTCGCTGACCTGCACGTCGGCCAGCATCGGCAGCAAGAAGTAAGTCCAGAAGATCAGCATCAGCACCGGCACCGCGCGCAGCAACGCCAGCACGGCGCGCAGCACGCGCGTGACGCTGGACGGCGCAAGCTCCAGCAGCAGCGCCAGCGCAATGCCCAGCACCGTGGCGCCGGCGCAGGCGAGCGCCGCTATCCACAGCGTCAGCGCCGCGCCGGCCAGCGGGCCCTCGGGGAAAGCGCCTTTGAGCAAGTAGGGCAGCTGGCCCCATACCAGCGCCAGGCCCGCCGGCAGGCTTGCCATCCCATCAGGCATGACGTGCTCCGGTCCAGCCGAGGCGCCTGAGCAAGGCCGGCGCCGCCGCCTGCAGCGACAGGATCAACGCCGCATAGAGCAGCGTGGCAATGCCGAAAGCCTGGAAGGCCATCAGCGTATCGGTCTCGACCTGGCGCGCGGTGTAAGAGAGTTCGGCAAAGCCGATCGCCATGGCCAGCGAGGTGTTCTTGATGGTCTGGCAAAACTGCCCCACCATCGGCCACGCCGCAATCCGCAGCGCCTGCGGCAGCACGATGCGCCACCACGCGGCACGCGGCGCGAAGCCCAGCGCCAGCGCCGCGGCGAACTGCCCGCGCGGCACCGCGGCGATTCCGGCTTCGAGTTCCTGCGCATAGAAGGCGCTGGCATACAGGGCGATGCCGAATACGCTGGCCAGCGCTTCCAGCGACGGCGCGGGAATGGCCACGGCACACATCTGGAGGCCGCGCCAGTCCGAGATCGCGCCGATGGCCGCATCGCCCAGCAATTGCGCGGCACCGAAGTACCAGAAGAACAGCTGCACCAGCAGCGGCGTCTTGCGCAGCAGCCCGATCACCGCATTGGCCGCGATGGCCACGGGGCGCCACGGCACCCTGCGCAGCGCCAGCCAGGCTGCGGCCAGCGCGCAGCCGAGCAGGAACACCGCCAGCGACAGCGCCACCGTCATGGCAAAGCCGCCGAGCAGCCAGTGCAGGTATTTGGCCGGCAACGACTGCCAGAGAATGGAAACCATGGGTCAGGGGCGATCAGGCTGTGGCGTGCTTACTTGACCGTGCTGCCGATGGTGAAGTCGCGTGCCAGCGGCGCCTGGCTCTTCGGCCCGAAGTACTTGTCGTAGATGCGCGCCGCCGTGCCGCTCTTCTCCAGCTCCAGCAGGATCTGGTCGATGGCGGCCTGCAGACGCTCCTCGCCCTTGGGCACGCCCACGCCCATGTATTCGCGCGTCAGCGTGAAGGGCGAGATCTCGAACTGGTCGCGGTTGGGCAGCGTGGCCAGCAGCGCGCCGAGCTTGGCGCCGTCCTGCGCAAAGGCCTGGATCGCGCCGGTGCGCAGCGCCTGCAGCGCCAGCGGCGAATCGTCATAGGCGATCACGCGCGCGTCGGGGTAGCGCTGGCGCAGCGTGGTTTCCTGCGTGGTGCCCTTGTCCACGCCCAGGCGCCAGGCCTTCAGTTCATCGGGCTGGCGCAGCGCCCCCTTCCTTGCGATGAACTGCAGCCCGCTGGCAAAGTAAGGCGTGGAGAAGCCGATCTGCTGGCGGCGTTCATCGGTGATGGTGAAGTTGGCCGCGACGATATCCACCTTCTGCGAGGCCAGCAGCGGAATGCGGTTGGCGGGGTTGGTGGCGCGGAACTCCGCCTTGACGCCAAGGCGGCTGGCAATCTCGTTGGCATAGTCGACATCCAGGCCCGCTGGCGCATGCGTCTTCGGATCGACAAAGCCGAACGGCGGGTTGGCATCGAACACGCCCACGTGCAGCACGCCGGCCTTGCGGATATCGTCGAGGCGATCCGCCAGCGCGGTACCGGAGGCCATGACGGCAACGCCGGCGACGATGGCGCCGCGCAGCAGGAAGGAACGGAAGGACATGGAAGGCACTCACTGAAGTCTGGATGGGCAGACGATAGCGGTGCGCGCCCCGATCAGGAACGAATGGTTTCGCAGATGGATATGCCGCCATGCCGGGCGGCGCGCGCTCAGGCGCCGAGAATCTCGATGCTGTCGACGCGGTCCGGGTAGAAGGCCAGGTGCGAGGCGATCGCCGCCACCGCGGGGTAAGGCGTCTCGTAGCTCCACACCGCATTGCGCGCGCGCTCGCCGCCGGCGGGGATGGAGAAGTAGCTGCAATCGCCCTTGTATGGGCAGTACGTTGTGTGCGCGGTACGCTCCAGCTGCGCCATGTCGACATGCTCGCGCGGGATGTACTGCACCGGCGGGTAGGTCGCCTCTTGCAGGGTCAGCGCCGCGTCGCTGTCTGCAATGGCAATGCCCGCCACCCTGACCACCACCCTGCCGGCCGTCGGCTTGATGGTGATCGGGTGGTCGGGGCCGGGGATCCTGACTGGCTTGTCGGTCATGGCGCGTCCTCCTGCAGGGCATCGTCACGGGGGCGATGCTGCATTCTAGGCGTTCGCCGCGCGGCCGGCCGGCCGCGCCCGATGGTTCAGCCCAGCCGCCGCTATTCGACCTTGACGTTGGCCTTCTTCACCAGTGCGGCGTAGCGCGTGGCCTCGCTGCGGAAGAAGCTGGCGGCCGCCTCGGGTGTGCCGGGCTCGATCACGGTGGCCTGCTTCTTCATGGCCTCCAGCACTTCGGGCGAGGTGAAGGCCCTGGCAAATGCGTAATGCACGCGCTTTACCTCTGCCGGCGGCATGCCGGCGGGGCCGACCACGGCAAACCAGCCGGCGACGTTGTAGTGGGGCAAGCCTTGTTCGGCGATGGTGGGGATCTCCGGCGCGGCGGACGAGCGCTTGTCGCCGCACACGCCGATCGCGCGCAGTGTGCCGGCCTTCAGGTGCGGCGCCACCGCGTTGAGCGCAACCACGCCCAGTTCCACCTGTCCGGCGATCAGGTCGTTCATCATCGGGCCCGTGCCCTTGTACGGAACGTGGCGCGCACTCACGCCGGCCTCGTCCAGGAACATCTCCCCGGCCAGGTGGATGATGGTGCCGTTGCCGGACGAGCCGTAGTTGTAGCCGTCGGGCCTGGCCTTGAGCAGCGCCACCAGTTCCTTCACGTTCCTTGCCGGCACCTTGGGATTCACGACAAGCACCAGCGGCGTGGTGCCGATCACGCTGATCGGGGTGATGTCCTTGATGGCATCGAACGGCATGGTGCGGAACACGCTCGGGTTGATGACATGGTTGTTCGAGACCAGCCCGAGCGTGCTGCCATCCGGCTGCGCCTTGACCACGGCCGCGGCCCCGTTGATACCGCCGGCGCCGGGCAGGTTCTCGATCACCACCGGCTGGCCAAAGGCCTTGCCCAGGGCCGGACCGGCCGCGCGCGCGATGGTGTCCACGCCGGAACCGGCGCTGATCGGCAGGATCAGGCGCACCGGTTTGCCGGTATTGCCCTGCGCGAGCGCGCCGATGCCGGGCGCGGCCAGCGCGGCGGCCACGGTGGCGGCCAGCGCCAGCGCTGACTTGAGAAGGATGCGACGGGGGTGCATGAGGTTGTCTCCGTATCGTTATCGTAGGATCTTTGCGGGCTGCCGCTGTGCCGCGGCATGCCCGTCGTGGTACCGGTCAGCCGGCGCGGCCCTGGCCGAGCTGCGACAGGATCTCTTCGTTGTGCTCGCCGGCCCTGGGCAGCGGCCGGCGCACGCCCGGGCGGCGCCCGCCCATCAGCAGCGGCAGCAGCACCGTGGGCGTGGTCGAGCCGTCGTCGGCCTGCATCGGCACCAGCCCGCCGCTGGCAAGCAGGTGCGGATCGTCGAGCAGCTGGTCCGGGCGCACGATCGGCGCATAGGGGATGCCGGCGGCTTCGAGCCTGGGCGCCAGTTCTGCGCTGCGGTGGTGGCGCAGGATCGCGCCCAGCTCATCGAGCAGTTGCGGACGCACCGCCACGCGCGAGGCATTGCTGGCGTACTCGGGCTTGCCGAGAAGCTCCGGATGCTCCAGCACCTGGCACAGCGTCGCGAACTGCTTGTCGCTGACCGCGCCGATAAACAGCTGCTCGTCGCCGGCCAGCGTAAAGACGTCATACACGCTCCACGCCGACACGCGCGACGGCATCGGCGGCGGCGCCTCGCCGGTCATCGCAAACTGCTGCATATGCTGCGAAGCCAGGAATACGCAGTTCTCGAACAGCGCGCTCTGGATCTCCTGGCCGCGCCCGGTGCGGTCGCGCTCGCGCAGCGCGGCCAGCACGCCGATGGCGCCGAACATGCCGCCCATGATGTCGTTGACCGAGGTGCCCGCGCGCAGCGGCCGCCCGCTTGGGCCGGTCATGTAGGACAGCCCGCCCATCATCTGCACCACCTCGTCGAGCGCCAGCCGGTTCTCGTACGGGCCGGGCAGGAAGCCCTTGTGCGAGACGTAGATCAGGTGCGGGTAGTCGCGCGACAGTGTGGCGTAGTCCAGCCCCAGCTTCTGCATCAGGCCGGGCCGGAAGTTCTCCAGCAGCACGTCGCTCTGGCCCGCCAGCTCGGCCGCGGCGGCACGCCCTTCCTCGGTGGTGATGTCCAGCACCACGCTCTTCTTGTTGCGGTTGAAGGCGCGGAAGAAGCCGATGCCCAGGCCCGGCAGGTTGCGCGTCTTGTCGCCGCCGGGCGGCTCTACCTTGATCACCTCGGCGCCCAGGTCGGCCAGGATCATGCCGCAGGTGGGGCCCATCACCATATGCGTGAATTCGACCACGCGGATGCCGGCCAGCGGCAGGGAGTTGCTGTTGTCTTGGGTCATCTTGCGTCTCAGGCAGCGGCGCCAGCAGGCTGGGCCGGGAAGGTCTTGGGCAGGCCGGCGCGCCACAGCGTGCCGTGCAGGGTTTCGTCCTTGAGCCAGCCAGCCACGTCTTCACGCAGCGCCAGCAAGCGGCCGATATCGATGCCGGTGTCGATGCCCATGCTGCCGAGCATGTAGGCCAGGTCTTCGGTCGTGACATTGCCGCTGGCGCCGGGCGCGTGCGGGCAGCCGCCGATGCCGGCCAGGCAGGCGTCAAAGCGGGTCATGCCGGTTTCCAGCGCCGCGTGGACGTTGGCCAGGCCAAGCCCGCGGGTATCGTGGAAATGGCCGCACCAGAACCGATCGCCGGCGATATCGACGGCGCGCGCAAACAGCTCGCGCACCATGTGCGGGTCGGCATAGCCGACGGTATCGGCCAGGCTGACGCGGTCGGCGCCGGCATCGAGCAGCGCCTGCATCAGGCGCAGCACTTCATCGGGATCGACATGGCCCTGCAGCGTGCAGCCGAACGCGGTGCCGACACCGCCTTCGATCAGCGTCTTCGCGCCGCTGGCATCGCGCGCGGCGCGGATGCGCGCCACTTCAGCCACCACTTCATCCGGCGTCTTGCGCAGGTTGGCCAGGCTGTGCGCATGGCTGGCCGACAGCGGCACGAGCATCAGGTCCGCGCCGCTGGCCAGCGCATCCTGCGCGCCGCGCAGGTTCGGCACCAGCACCGAGACGAACAAACCCGGCAGCGTGCGCGCGAACGCGACCAGCTGCGCGGTATCGGCCAGTTGCGGCAGCAGGTGCGCGGGCACGAACGAGCCCACCTCCAGCTCGCGCAGACCGGCCGCGTACGCGCCGCGGATCCACGCTTCCTTGCTGGCCGTGGGCAGGATGGTGCGGATGCTCTGCAGGCCATCGCGCAATCCGACTTCGCGGATAACGGCGTGGCGGGGAAAGGGAACAGACATGATTCAGGGGCTTCCGGTTTGCGCCCCGCGGTGGGGGCGACGGAAGAACTCTATGAGTTTCTGCCCAAGAGCTGAAGCGGTGATTCGCGCACGATAACATTCCGAACCAGAATGTCTGCCGGGCGCCGCACAACTACATCCAGAAATTCCCGGATGAATGATTACCGGCAACCAAAGGGGCTTAACATTCCATTCCGGAAACACGCAGCCCCTTACCATGCGAGACCTCGACCTCACCACCCTGCGCCTGTTCGTCGCCGTCTGCGAAACCCGCAACATGGCGCGTGCGGGCGAGCAGGAGCACATCGTGGCATCGGCCATCAGCAAGCGGCTGGCGCAACTGGAAGGGACGGTTGGCGCAACCCTGCTGGAACGGCGCCGCCGCGGCGTGATCCCGACGCCCGCGGGCGAAATGGTGCTGGCGCATGCGCGCGCCATGCTGGCGGCGGCGGACCGCGTCGCGCGCGACATGGCCGACTACGGCGCAGGCATACGCGGGCAGGTGCGGCTGCTGGCGACGGTGTCCTCAATGGCAGAATCGCTGCCGGACGATATTGCCGCCTTCCTGCAGCAGCCGGCCAACCGCGATGTGCGCGTGACCATCGAGGAAAGCCTGAGCAGTGACGTGGTGCAAGCGCTGCGCGAGGGCTCGGCACCGCTGGGCATCTGCTGGGACGCGGCCGACCTGGAAGGCTTCCAGACCCGGCCCTACCGCACCGACCAGCTCGCGGCAGTGGTCCACGCCTCGCATCCGCTGGCGCAGGCCGAGGACTGCCGCTTCGAGGACACGCTGGACTACGACCATATCGGCATGCCCGCCCAGACCGCGGTGCAGACCATGCTGACGCGCTATGCGGCCATCCTCGGGCGCGGCATTGGCTACCGCGCGGTGGTCTCGACCTTCGACGCTGCGCTGCGCTGTGTGCGTGCCGACCTGGGCATCACCATCATCCCGGCCGAGATCGCCACGCCGATCGCGCCTACCTTCGGCCTGCGCGTGATCCCGCTGCGCAACGACTGGGCGCGGCGGCGCTTTGCGATCTGCTTCCGCGACCTGGAACTGCTGTCGCCGGCGGCGCGGCTGCTGGTAGCCTTCCTTGAACAGACCGCGGCGGCGGAAGCGGCGGCCGCCCCCGCGGACACCACGCCAGCGCGCAAGCCACGGCGCAATCGGCAATGACGCGGCGTGGCGCGCAACTTCCTGTGCCGTTCAAGGGTTAGCCCGAGGCAATTTCGCAAGCAAATGTTGGGGAGCGGTGCGTAGACTGGCTTGCGTTTTTCGCCCCGGCCCACGATGGTAAAAGCCGGCCCCCGGGCGATGCTGACCCCGACCATGCGCGCCACGACGGCGCAGGAGCACGCAAATGAACTTCAACGGCAAGAACGTATTGATCACCGGCGCACGCGGCAACCTGGGCCGCGCCGTGGCACAGGCCTTCGCGCAGGCAGGCGCGCGCGTGGTGCTGCTGGACCGGCATGCAGCGCCGCTGCCCGAAGCGGGCACCGGCCACCTCACGCTGCAGGCGGACCTGCTGGATGCCGCCAAGCTGAGCGAGGCCGTCGCGCAAGCGGTTCAGGCATGCGGCCGCATCGACGTGGTGTGCAACCTGGCCGGCGGCTTCGCCATGGGCCCAAGCGTGCATGAAACCAGCGCCGAGGCCTGGAATCACGTGTTCGACATGAACGTGGGCACGGTGCTGAACATGGCGCGCGCGGTGGTGCCGCACATGCTGGCCGCCGGCGGCGGCGCCATCGTCAACGTGGGTGCCAACTCGGCGGCGCGCGGGCTGGCGCAGATGAGCGCTTATTGCGCCTCGAAGGACGCGCTGGCGCGTGTGACCGAATCGATGTCGGCAGAGCTGCGCGACCAGGGCATCCGCGTCAACGCGGTGCTGCCCAGCGTGCTGGATACGCCCGAGAACCGCCAGGCCATGCCGGATGCCGATGCCGCGCGCTGGGTCAGCCTGGATGCGCTGGCCGACGTGATCCTGTTCCTGGCCTCGGATGCGGCGCGCGCGGTGCAGGGCGCGCTGCTGCCGGTGGTCAACCGCGCCTGACGCGGGGCTTGCGCGCGGCCGGCTCGGCCGCGCTGATGGCGCTGGCCGCCTCCTGGATCTGCTGGCGCAGCCAGCGCCGCAGCCGGTCGGCATCGGTGCGCGCGTGCCAGATCTGCATCATGTCGACGTGGGGCAGCGCGAACGGCACCGGCAGCAGCACCAGATCAGGGTCGCGCGCCACGGCCTCTTCCGCGACCGAGCGCAGGCAGGTCAGCAGCAGTTCCGTGCCGCGCACCAGCCGGCTCGGCGCAAGGAAGCTCGACAATCCCGCCACCACCCTGCGCTTGTGCCCCTGCCGGGCAAGCGCACGGTCAACCACGCCGTTGAGGTCGCCGGTCAGCGTGGTCAGCAGGTGTTCGCACGCCAGGAAGGCGTCGAGATCCAGGCCATCGGCGATGCGCGGATTGGCGCGCGAGGCCAGCACCACGAAGTCCTCGCTGCACAGCCGCTGCTGGTGGAAGGTATCGGGCAGGTTCTCATAGAAACCCGCGATCGCCAGGTCGCAGGTGCCCTTCTCCAGTTCCTCGCGCGGCAGCTCGCCGCGCGTGTTGTGCGTGACCAGCACCACGCCCGGCGCCTGGCTGCGCAGCCGCGGCAGCAGGGCGGGCAGCAGCAGCTGCTCCATGTAGTCGGTGGTGTAGATGTGCAGGTGCTCGCTGCGCGCCAGGTAGTCGTGGCCGGCACAGGCATCATAGAACGCGTCGAGATCCCCGACCAGCCGCTGCACCTGTGGCGCCAGCGCGTGCGCGCGCGGCGTCGGCGTCAGGCCGCGCGGCGCACGCACGAACAGCGGATCGCCGAGCTCGTCGCGCAGGCGGTTGAGCTTGTGGCTCAGCGCCGGCTGGCTCAGCGCCATGCGCGCGGCCGCGCGCGAGGCATTGCCCTCCTGATACAGCACGTGGAACACGTACAGCAGGTTCAGGTCCTTGCTGCCGATATTCATTTTTTGGATAGCAGAGATCGAATAATAGAAGTTTTCGAATCATAGTCCGCTGCCTAGGATGTTGCCAGTGCCGAGGCATTTCTCGCCCGGCTGCCTGTGAACCGACATGGAGCGGAACAATGAAAATCCTGATGGTGCTGACATCGCACGACCAGCTGGGCAATACCGGCAAGAAGACCGGCTTCTGGCTGGAGGAATTCGCAGCGCCCTACTACGTCTTCAAGGACGCCGGCGCCGACATCACGCTGGCCTCGCCCAAGGGTGGCCAACCGCCGATCGACCCGAAAAGCGACGATCCGGGCGCCCAGACCGACGCCACCCGGCGCTTCCAGGGTGACCCGGCCGCCAGGGCCGCACTGGCCAGCACGCTGACGCTGGACCAGGTGAAGGCGGAAGACTTCGACGCCATCTTCTACCCGGGCGGCCACGGCCCGCTGTGGGACCTGGCCGAAGACAAGCGCTCGGCCGCGCTGATCGAGCAGTTCGACCGCGCCGGCAAGCCGGTGGGAGCGGTATGCCACGCACCGGCGGTGTTCCGCCATACCAGGGGCGCGGACGGGGAACCGCTGGTCAAGGGCAAGGAAGTGACCGGCTTCACCAACAGCGAGGAAGAAGCCGTGCAGCTGACCAAGGTGGTCCCGTTCCTGGTGGAGGATATGCTCAAGGCCAATGGCGGGCGCTTCACGCGTGGCGAGGATTGGGCCAGCCATGTCGTGGTCGCGGGGCGGCTGGTGACGGGGCAGAATCCGGCATCGTCTGATGCTGCGGCGCAGGCGCTGTTGAAGATGTTGAAGTAAGGGAAGGCGGCAAACGCGCCGCCGCCGGTTTGCACCCCTCGCCCGCTTGCGGGAGAGGGGTGCGTACGCCAAGCTTGATGGCTACTTCAAACGCATGGGTTGTCCCACTTACTGCGGCACCAACTCCAACCGCTCCCGGCTGGCCTTCTCCACCGCCTTGCGCGTATACACCAGCGGGAAATACTCCCCCTTGGCCCACAACGGCGCCAGGTCGCGGTAATGCGGGCTGGCGGGATTGCCCGATTGTCCCGGCGTGTTGATCACGCGCGAGGCATCCCAGTTGCCCACATCCTGCACCATGCGGAACGACGCGCCCGCGGTCAGCCGGAAGTCGGTATTGCGGTAGCTGGTGTTCATCGGCGTGAAGGCCGAGCCGCCGATCGGACCGGCGTTGACGTTGAACTGCTGGCGTTCCGCGTCGCTCAGGATCGGGTCCATCGGATGCGTGAACACGGCGGTGTGGAGCTTGCCCCATCGCCATGCGCGCGGGTCGGGGCCGAGCTTGCCTTCCGCTTCCGCCATGGCGGCCTTCAGCGATTCGAGCATCACCGCATTGCGGCGCTCCACCGGCATCCACGGACCGGGCTGCTCCAGCACCGCCACCACGCGCGCGGCATCGCCGGCACCGACCAGGCGTGCGGCTTCGGGCGTCAGCGCGGCGCGCACCACGGCCTGGCGCAGGTGTTTGCTGAACCAGACTTCGAACAATGCCGCAGCGGCGCTGTCGGCACGCTCGTTGCCGTCCCACCCGCGCAGCAGGTCCAGGCCGCGGGCCAGTTGCGGGTCGTCGCTGCGCACATCCCTCAGCAGCGCCACCACGCGCTGGGCCGGCAGCGAAACGGTGTCGTTCTGCCACGCCATCGAGTCCTGCACCGAGCTGCGCGCATTGGCGCCCACCACGGCCTTGAGCCGGCGCGCGCGCGAGCTGTCGCTCCATTCATAGCCCACGCCAAGTTTCGCGGCCGGGTGCTCGGGCGGGATGTTGTTCTCGTTGGCGGTGACGATGTAGCCTGGCGCGGGGTTGTAGGCCCACGGCAGCTCGTCCATGTTGCGGTAGCCGGCCCACTCGTAGCGGCCATCGCCCGCCACCGGCGTGAGGCCGTCCCAGTTGGGCCGCTTGACGGTCAGCCCGCCCGGGATCCAGCCGATATTGCCGCTGCTATCGGCATAGACCTGGTTCTCGCCGGGCGCGCCCCAGCGGTTCATGGCGGCGCGGAACTGGTCCCAGTTGCGCGCGCGCATATAGTCCATCGAACCGAAGTACGGCGCCATGCCGTAGTCGAGCCACGCGGCGCGCAGCGCCCACGCCTGCGCGCGGCCGGCATCGGCAACCAGCACCGGGCCGTGGCGCGTGAAGTCGATGGTGACCTTGCGCGGCGCGGACTCGCCCTTGACCACGATCTCTTCGGTGATGCTCTCCATCGGTTCCCAGCGGCCCTTGTACTTGTACTCATGCGGGTTGGCCGGATTGAGCTCGTAGCCGTACAGGTCTTCCTGGTCCATGTAGAAGCGCGTCAGGCCAAAGGCAATGGTGCCGTTGTGCCCGATCGAGATGCCGGGCAGGAACGGCTCGCCCGCGCCGATCACCGACATCCCGGGCGCGTTCAGGTGGCTGATATAGCGCAGGCTGGGCGCGCCGTGCGAGCGGTGCGGGTCGTTGGCCAGGATCGGGCGGCCGGTGGTGGTGCGCTTGCCGCCGATGACCCAGTTGTTCGATCCGAGGCTGCGGCCGGCGTCGCTGTTGGGGTCCACCAGGGCATAGAGCTGGTCGAGCGGGATGCTGGCGGCCTGCGCATTGCCCCACGCCTCTTTCGGGAAGCGCGCTGCGGCAGTGGCCAGTTCGTAGGCGCGGCGCAGCTCGGCGGCGGGAACCGTGCAGGGGTCGATGCCGGGGCTGAGCCTGGGCTCGATCTGCGGGTCGAGTTCGCGGCGCAGCCAGTCGGCACGCGGGGCGTCCTGTTTGGCCTGGCAATAGAGCTGGGCGCGTTCGACTTCGCCGGTGAAGTTGAGCGTCAGGCCGTGGTGGCGGATGCGCACGATATCGTCGGCGCGCCAGCGCGCAGGCTTGTAGTTGAGCTTGCGGAATTCCGGCGGCAGCAGCTCGGGCTTCTGCTCGGTCAGCGCCACATAGGCGTTCACCCCGGCCACGAAGGCCTCGGCCACGCGCTTGGCGTCGGAGCCATAGGCCAGCCATTCGCGGTACATGTCGCCGCGGAACAGCACCGCGCGCGCCATGCGGTCGCCATCGGCATAGGCCGGGCCGAAGTCCCTGGCCATTTCGCCGAGTCCGCGCTTGCGCCACAGGTCGATCTGCCACAGGCGGTCGCGCGCGGCCATGAAGCCCTGCACGAAAAAGGCGTCGTAGAGCGTGCCGGCATAGATATGCGGCACGCCCCAGCGGTCGACCAGCACGCTGGCGGGCTTTTCCAGGCCGGGCACGGCCAGCACGTTGTTGCGGACGGGGGCTTCGGCCATGGCGGCCGGGATGGTGGTGGCGAGCAGGGCCAGCGCAGCGGCCAAGCGGCGGGGGGTGCGTAACATCAGGTCTCCTCGGTGTTGTGATTGGCTGCAGATGTCTTGCAGTTCACACCGAAGATAGTGCATCGCCGGCCAGCGCGCGAGCCGCGCGGCCGATCTCCGCACGGCGTGTGCCGCTGCGGGTTCGCTCAGTAGACGTCGCGCCGGTAGCGGCCGTCGTCGGCAAGCCGGCGCAGCGCGTCTGCGCCGAGGATCCCGGCCAGTGCGTCATGGACGCCGCCGGCCATGCCCTGCAGGCTGCCGCAGACATAGATGGCGGCGCTGTCCGCCACCCATTGGCGCACCGTATCGCCCTGCGCGCGCAAGGCGTCCTGCACGTAGCGCGGCGCGCCGCCGTCACGCGACCAGGCATGGTCCACGCGCTGCAGCGTGCCGTCGGCCTGCCATGCGGCCAGGTCCCCGGCAAAGAACGCATCATGCTGCGCCGAGCGCTCGCCGAACAGCAGCCAGTTGCGGCGCCGCCCGGCCGCGGCGCGGGCCTTGAGCTGGGCGCGCAGCCCGGCCAGCCCGGTGCCGTTGCCGACCAGGATCAGGGGCCGGTCATCGGCCGGCGGGTGGAAGCTGCGGTTGGTGCGGATGCGCAGCGCGATGCGGGTGCCCACGGCCGCGTGTTCGGTCAGCCAGCCGGAGGCCAGGCCCAGGCGGCCGTCGTCGTAGCGGGTCTGCCGCACCAGCAGTTCGAGTTGCCCGTCCCGCGGCAGCGAGGCGATCGAATATTCGCGGTGCGGCAGCGGCGGCAGCGTGTCCACCAGTTGCTGCGGCGGCAGGCCCTGCATCGCCGCGAAGTGCGCCTCAGGCAGCGGCATGCGTGTGCCCAGCGCATCGGCGAGCGTGGCGTCGCGGCCGTCGCAGCGCACCGGTGTGGCGCCGTCGAGGCCAAGCCGCGCCAGCAGCCGTTCAACCTCGGCCGGTGCGTGGCACGGGCCGATCTCGGCGATGTCGCCGGCTTGCCAGTCCATTGCCGCATCGCCCTGCGGCGCCAGCGACAGGTGGAATGCCGGCGCACCCTGGCTGCCGGGGTTCAGATGGTGGCGTTGCGCGAGCCGCCAGCTGTCATAGCGCGGGCGTTCCCAGTCGGCAATCTCCGCGCCGCCGCTCAGGGCCGACAGGTGGTTCTGCCAGTGGCGCAGCGCGCCGGCGTCGCCGTTGTCGACTTCGACCAGGTCAAACAGCGGCTGCGCGCGGTGGCGCTGCAGCCAGCCGTCGAGGGTGTGGCCGAAGGCGCAGAAGCGCGCGTAGCTGCTGTCGCCGAGCGCGAGGATGCCGTAGCGCAAGGACTGCAGGCCATCCGCGCCGGCCAGCAAGCGGCGCGCAAAACCGGACGCGCTGTCGGGGGCGTCGCCCTCGCCGGTGGTGCTGACCAGAAACAGCGCCTGGCGGCATGCCTGCAGGCGCCGCGCATCGACATCGGCCAGCGACAGCAGTTGCACCGGCACCCCCGCGCCGTGCAGCGCGTTGGCGGTCTGCAACGCCAGTTGTTCGGCAAACCCGGTCTGCGAGGCGTAGGCAACCAGCGTCGCGCCCTCTTCCGTGCCAGCCAGTGCCACCACGCGCACGCGCCGCTGGCGATGGTGGGCAAGCACCGCGCTGCAGAAGCCCGCATAGGCGGCCACCACGCCGGCCGCCATGGCCATGCGCGACGGCCCCAGCACGGACAGCGCGACGCCGCCGGCAACGGCAAGCCAGCTTGCGCCGGCGATGGCGGACGGCATGGCCTTCGCGCTCATGCCAGCATCGCGGCAAAGGCCGGGGACAACTGTTCGTCGAAGCCGCCCGGCGTGCGCACCAGGAAGCGCGCGGCAATGCCGTGGCGGCGCGCGTGCGCCATGCCTGCCTGCGGGCCCAGCACGGTCAGCGCGGTGGACAGCGCATCGGCCAGCATGCACTGCGCGTGGATGACCGTGACCGAGGCCAGCGCGTGGCTGGCCGGATAGCCGGTGCGCGGATCGATGGTATGGGCGTAGCGGCGACCGTCACTGTCGAAATAGCGGCGATAGTCGCCGGAAGTGGCGACGGACAGGCCGTGCAGTGCCACCAGCGTCTGCCCCGCGGCATCGCTGCCCAGCCCCGGCGGGGCCTCCAGCGCGACCCACCACGGCATGCCGTCGGGCTTGACGCCATGGCCGCGCAGTTCGCCGCCGATCTCCGTCAAGTGGTGGTCAAGGCCCTGCTCACACAGGTAGCCTGCCACCGCGTCGACGGCAAAGCCCTTGGCGATGGCGCAGAAGTCCAGCGACACGCCGCCCGGCTGCCAGGCGCGCCGGCCCGTGGCATCGACTTCGATGCGGGCCCAGCCGCAGCGGCCGCGCGTGGCCTGCACCGCGTCTGGCGACGGCGGCGCGGTGCGCGCCGGTGCTGGGCCGAAGCCCCACAGGTCGACCAGCGGACCGGCGCTCGGGTCATAGGCGCCACCGCTGTCGCGCGCCACCAGCAGCGCGCATTGCAGCACCATGAAGCAGTCTTCAGGCAGCGCGTGCCAGCTGCCGGGTGCCGCGCCGTTGAAACGGCTCAGATCGGAATCCGCTTCCCAGTTGCTCATCTGCGCGATCACGCCATCCAGAACGGCCTGGATGCCGGCGGCGATGGCGTCCGCATCCGTGGCCGGCGGCAGCAGTGCCGCCACCGACCAGGTCGTGCCCATGGTCGCGCCGCCCCAGCGCTGCAGCCGCATATCGGCTGCGGGCGGCTGTGGGGGCGCGGTCAGCGCAACAGGTACCAGGACGCGGTTCAAACCCGGCAACCGGCTTATTGCGGCAGCACCTCGACCGTCACCGCATAGACGGCACGGCGCGATTTGGCCTGCTTGAAGGTGGTCTTGTCATCCTTCACCTCGGCTTCCATCCAGTACATGCCAGGGGCCGGCCACTTGACGCTGAACTTGCCGTCGGCGTCGGTGGTGGCGCTGAACTCCTGCAGCTGGTCGCGGTAGCGGATGCCGCCCGGCACCACCGAGACCTTCAGGTTGCTGGCGGGCTTGCCGTCGAGCAGCATGCGGAAGCTGGCGGTGTCGCCCGCGACCAGGTCGTTCGGGTGCGTGATCGGGGCCAGTTCCAGGCCGCGGCCGGCGGTGCGCAGGCCCTTGTCGCTGGGCTTGCCGGCGGTGACGAAGGATTCGATGCGGCCTTCGGCCTGGGTGACCTGCAGGTCCTGCGCATTGGCCGGGACTTCCTTGGCGAAATTCTCGGCCGAACCGCGCCAGCGCTTGGCCTGGCCGTCGACCTTGTAGCTGGCGAACAGGCCGTTGTTGACCACCGCCACGCGGTACGTGCCGGGCTGGGTCAGGTGCAGGTCGAAGGTGCTGCGGTACTTGCCGGTGGCAGCGTTCTCGGCCTTGACGGCGCTGCCGTCGGGCGCGGTCACCTGCAGGTTGTCGAGCCGCATCGGCACGTGCTCGAAATAGAACAGGTCGTTGGAGACAGCGGCGTCCACGGTCACCCACGGATCGCTGCCTGACAGCACGGTGGCCGACGGCAGCAGCCACTGGCGGTGCGCGTGCGCGGCCAGCGGCGCCAGGGCGGCCAGGGCGAGCACGGCCACGCGGGTGGCCATGCGGGTAGATGCGGCGGACATAAGGGAAGGTTTCATCGTCTGGCTCCGGAAGGATTACGGCTTCAGTTCGACGGTCACGCCGCCGAGTTCGTGTTCGCCCTTGGCGCGGGCGGTCTGTGCGGCTTGCGGCGGCCACGTGAACGGCACGCGCAGCAGCTCGCGCCCGCCCACTTCACGCGCGGCTTCCACCACCAGCTGGTAGTTGCCGGCGGGCAGCTTTCCCAGCGGCGCCTTGCCGTCGCTGAAGCTCACGCCGTGCTCGCCCGGCGCGCGCGTGGCGCCGGAGATGCCGTCGGCCAGCATGTGCAGGTCGCGGCCGGCCTTGCGCCACCACTGGCGCATGTCCTTGAGCCACTTGGTGCCTTCGCCGTCCCTGAGCTTGCCGTCGTACCAGACCGCCAGGGTCTGCACCGGGCTCTGGTCGGCGCGCTCGACCCACATCGCCACATAGGGGCGGTGGTACTCGGCCACGGTCAGGCGCGGGATTTCGACCTTGACGTTCAGGTCCGCGGCCAGCGCGGGGCCGGCCAGGGGAACCGCGGCCATGCCGGTCAGGGTGACGGTGAGCAGTCGGCGCATATCGGAGAAACCTCGTCAGTGGGATGCAGGAAGGAAAACGGTTGGAACGGTTGACTCAATGGATAAACAGGAGCGCCAGCAGCACCGGGACCACCAGCCCCAGCCCCACCAGCGGCCAGGTCCCCACGCGCCCGGCCGCATGCAGCTTGAGCAGGAACAGGCCGGTCACGCTGAAGACCAGGCATGCCAGCGCGAACACATCCAGGAACAGGCTCCACGCGGCGCCGGTGTTGCGGCCCTTGTGCAGGTCGTTCAGGTAGGAGATGGCGCCGCGCGTGGTTTTCTCGTACTGGGCTTCGCCGCTGTCGAGTTCCAGGCTGACCCAGGCGTCGCCGCCCGGACGCGGCAGCGCCACGTAGATCTCGTCGGCGGACCATTCGGCCTCGCGCCCGCTGGCGTCGATGTCCAGCGCCTGCGCCAGCCAGTCGGCCAGCACCGGCGGCACCGGCGCCTTCTTTTCACGCGCCTGGGCATCGCCCGCCGGCGCTTCGGCCCGCACCTTGTCGAGCACGCGCGTGGGCATGGTGGCGTGGCGTGTCTCGACCGCGGGACTGGCCTCGATCTGTGCGGCGTGGTTGAGCGTGAAGCCGGTAACGGCAAACATCAGCATCCCGATCAGGCAGATCGCGGAACTGATCCAGTGCCACTGGTGGAGATGCTTGAGCCAGAAGGCACGGCGCTGTTGGCCGGAGGCCGGCTGGGTTTCGGTCATTGCGGTTGGTCGGCGGGCGCGGCCCAAGTGGCGGCCCGGTCTTGCCTTGTGTACGGATAGCTGGAGCGTCCCTTGCGCGCATCACACGGGCTCAGGCGTGCCATTGTCTGCACAATGGTTGGCGGAAGAGAGAAGGATAATCGTTCGCATTTGAAATCGCAAACGGTCCGGGACGGCGCTGGATTACAGCGCATTACAACGTGAAGCAGCGGGACGGATCACTTGTCCGCGGCGCTCTGGTTCGCTGGAAGAGATGTGCAACGCACAAGCAAGACGGCACATGTAAGCCAATCAACCACATCACCCGAAGGGGTGAAATTACCCCAGTCAAGTTAGTTGCCTCCTGCGCCGTTAAGGCGATGACTCACACGCATGCGACAGGCGCCACCGATGCATGACGCCGCCGGCGTGTCGCCGACAAGAAAACGCGCAGAGCGCGGAATATGGAGGAGTGGAAGCAATGCTGCACAACCTGAGCCTGAAGAAGAAGCTGTTATTGCCGCTGGTGCTGAGCTGGATCTGCCTGCTCGGCATCACGCTGTGGAACGCGTGGCAGATCCGCTCGCTACGCATGGAAGAGCGGCGCCTGGACCTGGCCCACGTCACCGACACCGCATTCTCGGTGGTGGCCGAGTACGAGGCGCTGGCCAAGGCCGGCAAGCTGACGCAGGACGAGGCCAGGAATCAGGCCATCGAGCGCGTGCGCGCGATGCGCTTCGGCAGCGATGGCTATTTCACGCTGATGCGCTCGGACACCGTGGTATTGATGCACCCGTTCAAGCCGGAGATGAACGGCAAGGCCATGGAAGGCACCAAGGACCCCAACGGCGTCTACCTCTTCCGCGAAATCGCCGGGATCGGCAAAGGGCCTGGCAAGGGCTTCGTCGAGTACCTGTGGCCCAAGCCCGGCGCGGATGCGCCGCAGCCCAAGCTGAGCTACGTGGCCAACTTCCGCCCGTGGGACTGGAACTTCATCGCGGGCCTGTACCTGGACGACATCGAGGCGGCGTTCCGCGCCGAACTGATGAAGGCGTTCGGCATCCTGCTGGGGGTTGGCTTGCTGATGTCGCTGGTGATGGTGCGCGTGGCGGCCAGCCTGCAGCGCCAGCTGGGCGGCGAACCTGCCACCACGGCGCACATCGCCGGGCGCATTGCCGAAGGCGACCTCGGCAGCCAGGTAGAGGTGCGCCCCGGCGACGAGCACAGCGTCCTCTATGCGATGCATCGCATGCAGGCGCGCCTGACCGGCGCAATCGGCAGCATCCGCGGCTCGGCCGATTCGATCGCGGGCGCGGCCAAGCAGATCGCCGCGGGCAACGCCGACCTGTCGCGCCGCAGCGAAGAACAGGCCGCGTCGCTGCAGGAAACCGCCGCCAGCATGGAGCAGCTCACCAGCACCGTGCGCCAGAGCGCCGAGAACGCGCGCCAGGCCAGCCACCTGGCCGAAGGCGCATCGGACATCGCGGTGCGCGGCGGCACCATCGTCAGCCAGGTGGTGGACACCATGGGCGAGATCAAGAATGCCTCGGGCAAGGTGGTCGACATCATCGGCGTGATCGAGGGCATTGCCTTCCAGACCAACATCCTCGCGCTCAATGCGGCCGTGGAAGCGGCACGTGCCGGCGACCAGGGCCGCGGCTTCGCGGTGGTGGCCGGCGAGGTGCGCACGCTGGCGCAGCGCAGCGCCACCGCTGCAAAGGAGATCAAGGCGCTGATCGGCAACTCGGCGCAGCGCGTGGATGACGGCGCGGTGCTGGTTGAAAGCGCGGGCAAGGCGATGGACGAGATCGTCGGCGCGGTCAAGCGCGTGACCGACCTGATGGCCGAGATGCGCGCGGCTACCGAGGAGCAGACCGGCGGCATCGAGCAGGTCAACCAGGCGGTGTCGCAGATGGACCAGATGGCGCAGCAGAACGCCGCGCTGGTGGAAGAAGCCGCGGCCGCCGCCGCCTCGCTGGAAGACCAGGCCGATGCGCTGCATCACGCGGTCGGCCAGTTCCGGCTGGCGCAGGCCTGACGGCAGCGCCTGCGCTTGTCACTTGAGCGTCATACGCACCAGACTGCTGCGTGTATCATGAAGCGCAACCGGCCGCCCCTTGCGGCCGGCATGGACTCAGACCACTACCGGGAGAGCGCATCATGATGGCATTCATTGGCACCGTGTTCGTTGGCCTTATCGTCGGCCTGATCGCCAGGGCGGTCAAACCCGGCGACGACAAGATGGGCTGGATCATGACCATCGTCCTGGGCGTGCTGGGCTCGCTGGCTGCAGGCTACGTCGGCCGCGCCATGGGCTGGTACCTGCCGGGCCAGCCGGCCGGCTGGATTGCGTCGGTGATTGGCGCGATCGTGCTGCTGGTGATCTACGGCATGGTCCGGCGCAAGGGCTGACTGGCGCGGCGCACGCCGGCGGCGTCCTGCGCGTCGGCCAGGGCCGGTACCTCGGGCGCGGCAGGCGCCTGCGGTACCGCGGCAGTATTGGGCGTGCCGCTGCGCGCCGGCCCCTGGAGGCCCTGGGCCAGCGTGGCGCCAGGCACGGCGTCGGCCGGCGTGGCCATGGCGGGCACGCGCGGCGTACGCAGGCCGGGCGCGGCATCATGGCAACGCAGCAGCGGGCGGTCGCCACCCGGCGCCATCGCCGACACCTGCGGCGCGACCGCCCGCAGAACCCGCACCGCCAGCGCGCTGGTAAAGCTGTAGCGCGCCGCATAGGGTTCTCTCACATTGACCACTACGGTGCCGAAGAAGCGCTCGCCCAGCGTGAACACAAAGGTGGCCGAGCGGTTCACCGAGCGCGACGAAATCAGCCGCCCGCCCGGCCCATAGACCTGGTAGCGCTGGTCGCCGGTGCCAGTCTTGCCCGCCACCGCCAGCGTGGCGCCGTCGCGCCCGGGCACCGTGAAGGCGCCGCGGATCGACCTGGCGGTGCCGCGCTCCACCACATCCAGCATCGAGCGCCGCGCCAGTTCGGCCACTTCGGCCGGCAATACCCGCTTGCCCGGACCCGGCTGCAGCACGTAGCGCGTGGCGTACGGCGTGCCGTCGGCAAACGCCAGGCTGCGCACCGCCGTGTTCTGCGTGACTACGCCGCCCGCCAGCAGGATGCCGGCCAGCTCCGCCAGCGCGGCCGGCCGGTCGCCCGCGGCACCGATGGCGCTGCCGTACGACGGCGTCAGGGAATCGAACGGATAGCCCAGCCGCTGCCAGCGCCGCGCAATCCGCGTGAAGGCGTCTTGCTCCAGCAGCGTGCGGATGCGGTTGTCCTGGCCGGCCTTGCTGCGCGTGCGGAACAGCCATTTGTACACTTCCTGGCGCTCGGCGGTGCTGGCCTTCAGGATCTCTGCCAGCGTCGCGTCGGGGTGCTGGTCGAGGTACTCCACCATCCACAGTTCCAGCGGATGCACCCGTGACAGGTAGCCCCGGTCGTTCAGGTTGAACTTGTCCTTGCCGTACTTGCGGTACAGCGCGCTCAGGTCTTCGCCGGCCAGCTGCTTGTCGCCCAGGCGGCCGCGCATGATGCGGATGTAGCTGTCCTCGTCCAGGTGCGGCCGCGCGCTCAGCAGCGTCACCGACATGCGCACCGCATTCAGGTGCGGCGTAGTCATGCGCACGCGGCCCAGCAGCGTGGCCAGGCGCAGCTCAGAACTCTTGCCGCGGTAGCGCTGGTAGAAGTTCGTCATGTAGGCGCTGCCCTCCTGGTCGGCAAAGCGCTCCAGGTAGGCGCGCCGGCCGGGCGCGTCGCGGTCATCGAAGAGCTCGCCAATGTCCGGGCTGGCGTGGAAGGTCTCGTAGCGCACGATGTCGCGCATCATGCGGATGAAGACCAGGTTGACCGAGTGCTGGAATGCGGTCCGCACCGTCAGGTTGCGCATGCCCGATTCACGCTCGAAATTGCTGAAGCTCTGCAGGCCGCCGCCGGTGTAGAAGGCTTCGCCGGCGCCGCCGGAGTACTTGCGCTCCATGGCGGCATCGAGCATGGCCATCAGCTCGCGCTCCGCGGGCTTGCGCGCCTTAAGCAAGTAATCGACCGCCCAGTGGCTGAGCGCGTCCTGGCGTGCCAGCGGCACCGCGGCCAGCTGTGCGCTGGTCATGCCGGCATAGCGCGCGTGCAGCTCGCTGATGATCTCCAGGTAGGTCACCAGCGTGCGCAGCTTGGCCGTGGAACCCAGGTTCAGGCGCGCGCCGCTGTTGATATCAAAGGGCTGGTCGATATTGTCGGCCTGGATCCGCACCACGCTGGCATTGCCCACGCGCTCATACAGCGTGAAGCTCGTCATCAGTTTCGACGGGTCGTCGTGGTCGCGCAGCAGGTTGTGGCCGTACAGGCCCATGGCGCGCGCATCGGCCTTGTTGTTCACGCGCTGCAGCGTTTCGGTGACGATGCGCTGCGCCTCGCGGTTGACGGTGCTGTCCACGGTCAGGTCGAGCCGGTCCATGTCGTAGCGGCTCTCCACCCCGGTGAGCCGGGTGATATCGGCACGCACCCGGTTGACGGCCTTGCGCGTGACAAAGGGCTCCTGCGGCGGGCTCTGGGGTGGCGCGGCCTTGTCCAGCGGCTGCGCCAGCGCTACGTCGCGCAGCTCGGCGGTGATGACGTTGTTGGCCGCCAGCAGGCGCAGGTAGCTGCCGGTCAGCGCATCCAGGTTGGTGTCGTCGCGGCGCAGGTGGTAGGACGGGCGGCGCTGCGAGATGATCAGCGACAGTGCGCGCTTGAAGGCCTGCGCCTGGCGCGGCTCGGGCGCGTGCTGGTCCAGTTCCTTGAGCAGCCGGTTGACCTCGCCGAAGTCCTCGCCATACCAGACCCAGAGCCCATCGCCGATGCCGTTGATCTCGCCGAAGCCGGCGCGCGCCGACAGCGGCACCGTGTTCAGGTAGTCGACCACGATGCGCTCGCGCGCGCGCTGAGTGTCGGGGCCGTCCAGGTAGGCACGCAGCGACGCCGACGCCATCTGGCGGAATTTCTCCGGGATCGATGCGGTGCGCCCTTCGGGCGAGTGCCGGTATTTCTCGATCTGCGTGGCCAGCGTGCTGCCGCCAGGCGCGTCATGCGACTTGTCGGCAAGCCGGATCACCTGGTCGAGCACCGCGCGCGACAGCCGGCGCCAGTCCAGCGCCGGGTTCATATTGGGGTATTCCGGGTTGAGCAGGCCCTGGTTCTCGACATAGAGCAAGGCGCTCACCAGCAGCGGCGGCACCGTGCCGAAGTCCGGGTACTGGCGCTGCGGATAACGCTCGAACGCCAGCGTCAGCCCGTTGCAGTCGCGCAGCAGCAGGCCCGCCTGGTTCTTCTCGCGGTAGGGCGTGAACAGGCCTTCGTCGATCAGCCGCACCATCTCGGGCGACATGCGCGCCTGTTCGGCGGGAACGTAGCCGCGCTGCTCCAGCCGCTGCGCGAACAGCGGCACCTGGCCGTAGCCCATGCGGGCGTCATAGGGCCCGGAATGCGGGAAACGGATGCTGTCGCTGGCGCCCGGCAGGATCTCGAATGTCAGCCGCTGCCCCAGGCTGCCGATCAGCCGCGCCTGCAAGTGCGAGTTGTGCACTTCGCTTGCGACAAAGCTGTACACAACATAGGCGCCCCCACCAAGGGCGACCGCCAAGCCAGCGAAGATCCAGCCACGACGCGACACGTTTGGGCTTCCCTGTTGGGCCGATGCAGCGCGCAGGGGCTGTCATGCACCGGCTCGAAGCGCAATGTTCTCGCGGCGCGCGCACGCCGCGCGCCGCCTGTCTTGATATTAGTAGGAGTAAAGGCAGCCTGCAGCAAGCGCACGCGCGGGCATTGTGCCGTTGCATACAGGCATCACTCCAGGCAGCGCCTGAGCCACATTGCGCCCCTGTCCGAAACGGTCATCAGGCTGCCTGCGCACGTGCCACGGGCCGCCCCCCGAACGGATAGCCCGGGTCGTTGTAGCCGTGCGTCGAGGCATGGCCCGGCGACACCAGCGCATCGACCATCGATTCTTCCTCGGGCGTGATGACGGCAGCGGGCGCGCCCAGGTAGTCCTCGAATTGCGCGAGCGTGCGCGGACCGGCAATGACCGACGAGATGATCGGGTTGGCCAGCACCCACGCCGTGGCGAACTGGCCCGGGGTCAGCCCGCGCCCTTCGGCATGGGCCTTGAGCTGCTGTGCAATCAGCAGCGACTCTTCACGGAACTCGGTTTCCATCATGCGGCGGTCTGCGCGGCCTGCGCGCGTACCCTCGCCCGGTGCCTGCCCGGGCGCGTACTTGCCGGTCAGCACGCCGCGCGCCACCGGGCTGTAGGGCACCACGCCCAGCCCGTAGTGCTCGCATGCCGGCAGGATCTCCACCTCCGGCATCCGGTTCAGCAGGTTGTAATAGGGCTGGCATGCCACCGGGCGCGGCACGCCCAGCTCGCCGCACAGCCGTGCGATCTCTGCGATGCGCCAGCCGCGGAAGTTCGACACCGCCCAGTAGCGGATCTTGCCGCTGCGCACCAGGTCGCCCATCGCCCGCACCGCCTCTTCCAGGTTCGCGCCGGGATAGTCACGGTGCAGGTAGAGAATGTCGATGTAGTCCGTCGCCAGCCGGTGCAGGCTGTCCTCCACCGCGCGCAGGATCCAGGTCCGCGAATAGTGCCCGTGATTGGGCGCCGCCTGCATCGCGTTGCCCAGCTTGGTGGCAAGCACCCAGTCGTGGCGGCTGGCGGTCAGCAGGCGCCCGACCATCTGCTCCGACGCGCCCTTGGTATACACGTCGGCGGTGTCGATGAAGTTCACGCCGTGGTCGCGCGCGCTGGCGACGATGCGGGCGGCTTCGGCCTCATCGGTCTGGTCGGCGAACATCATGGTGCCCAGGCAAAGTGCCGAAACGCGCAGGTTGCTGGCGCCGAGGCGGCGGTAGGGCATGGTGGTGGCGGGCATGGTGGCTCCTTGGGTGGGGTGGGATGGCGTCGGGTTGGTGAAAGCACAGGGCACAGGCGGAAACTGCAGACTGTGACCACGGTTCCACATTTTGCCGCGAGTCGGCGTGGCTTGCTGGCCCCCTGCCGGTTTCCGTGCGGCCCATCGGGGATCCAGCCCGGGAGAATTGGTTTCAATATGTTGCAGGCCGGCCAACGGGAGCCAATTTGCAGTCATATTCTCGCGTTTGCCGCGGAGGATGACGCTTTGCGCTACCCTCGCGGCGTTCATGCAAGAGAAGAAAAGAGTCGAACCTTATGAAAACGGAAACCACGGATGTCGTCATCATCGGCGCAGGGCCCGCGGGCTCGGTCGCGGCCGGCTTGCTGCGCAAGCATGGGATTCCGGTGCTGGTGATCGAGAAGGAGACGTTCCCGCGCTTTTCCATCGGCGAAAGCCTGCTGCCGCAGAGCATGGCCTACATCGAAGAGGCAGGCATGCTGCGCGCGGTGGTGGAAGCGGGCTTCCAGTACAAGAACGGCGCCGCCTTCGCGCGCGGCGACCAGCAGACCGCCTTTGACTTTCGCGAGAAGTTCTCGCCCGGCTGGGGCACCACCTACCAGGTGCAGCGCGCGCGCTTTGACGACGTGCTGATCCGCGAGGCGGCGCGCCAGGGCGCCGAGGTGCGCTTCTCGCACCTGGTCGAGGACGTCGACGTCAGTGGCGCGCAGCCGGAGGTGACCGTGCGTGCGCCGGACGGCAGCCGGTACAGCGTGCGCGCGAAGTTCCTGCTCGATGCCTCCGGCTTTGGCCGCATCCTGCCGCGCCTGCTGCAGCTGGAATCGCCGTCGGGCTTCCCGGTGCGCAGCGCGCTCTTCACCCACGTGGAAGACCGCATCGCGCCGGGCGCCTTCGATCGCAACAAGATCCTGATCAGCGTGCATCCGCAACACCCTGACGTCTGGTACTGGACCATCCCGTTCTCGGACGGCCGCTGCTCGCAGGGCGTGGTTGCCGAGAAGGCATTCCTGGACCGCTACACGGGCACCGAGACCGAACGGCTGCGGGCGCTGGTGGCCGAGGAACCCGGCCTGGCAAAGCTGCTTGGCAACGCGCAGTGGGACACCCCCGCGCGCCAGATCGCCGGCTATTCGGCCAATGTGAAGTCCCTGTGGGGCAACGGCTATGCGCTGCTCGGCAATGCCGGGGAGTTCCTGGACCCGGTGTTCTCGTCCGGCGTGACCATCGCCTTCAAGTCGGCCAGCCTGGCGGCGCAATGCCTGGTGCGCCAGCTTGCCGGCGACACCGTGGACTGGGAGCAGGACTTCGCCCAGCCGCTCAAGGCCGGCGTGGACTGCTTCCGCGTGTTTGTCGAAGCCTGGTACGAGGGCCGCTTCCAGCAACTGATCTTCCATCCCAATGCCAACTCCGAGATCCGCGACATGATCTCGTCGATCCTGGCCGGCTACGCGTGGGACCGCAGCAACCCCTTCGTGGCCGAGCCGCGCCGCCGGCTGGCGGTGCTGGAAGAATTCTGCCGCGTATGATGCGCCGCATCTGCACGCGTTCCGCGTTCGCGCCTGCGCCCGCAGAGGACTTTTTTCAAGGACACCTGGTATGACCAATCCGACCGTGCTGGTTACGGGATCGTCGCGCGGCATCGGTCGCGCCATCGCCCTGCGGCTGGCCCGCGACGGCTATGACGTGGTGGTGCATTGCCGCTCGCGCCGCGACGAAGCCGACTCCGTCGCCGACGCGGTGCGCGCTTGCGGCCGCAAGGCCCGCGTGTTGTGCTTCGACGTGGCCCGGCGCGAGGAAGCCGCTGCCGCGCTGCTGGCCGATATCGCCGCACATGACTGCTACTACGGCGTGGTGTGCAACGCCGGCCTGGCGCGCGACGCGGCCTTCCCGGCCATGAGCGGCGCCGAATGGGACGAGGTGGTGCACACCAACCTCGACGCCTTCTACAACGTGCTCAACCCGGTGGTGATGCCGATGGTGCAGCGACGCCAGCCCGGGCGCATCGTCACGCTGTCGTCGGTCTCGGGCCTGGTGGGCAACCGCGGCCAGACCAACTACAGCGCGGCCAAGGCCGGCATCATCGGCGCCACCAAGGCGCTGGCAATCGAACTTGCCAAACGCGCCATCACAGTCAACTGCGTGGCGCCCGGCCTGATCGACACCGACATGGTCGAGCAGCACGTGCGCGACGAGGCGCTGCGCATGATCCCGGCGCGGCGGCTCGGCACGCCCGACGAAGTGGCCGCGACCGTGGCCTTCCTGATGTCGCCCGACGCTGGCTATATCACGCGCCAGGTGATCTCGGTCAACGGGGGCATGTTCGGATGAAGCGCGTCGTCGCCAGCGTGACCCCATGAACGGGGTCAGCATCTTCTTCCTGCAGGCGATGCTGGTGGTCGCCCTGCCCTACCTGCTATGGCGTGGTGCCGGCCTGCGCCCGGTGTTTCCGCTGGTCGGTGTGCAGGTGCTGGCCGGCATCGTGCTGGGGCCGTCGGTGTTCGGGCAACTGGCGCCGCAGGGCTGGACCGCGCTGTTCGGCCCTGATCGCCTGCCGATGCTGTCCGGCCTGCAGTGGCTGGCGGTGACGCTGTTCTGCTTCCTGACCGGCCTGCACCTGCGCGAAGACAGCGTGCCCGCGCACTGGCGCGCGACCCTGCAGATCTCGCTGGGCAGCATTGCGGCGCCGTTCGCGCTGGGGGCCGCTGCCGGCTGGTGGATGACCACGGCCGGCTGGCCGGTCGCGGGGGAACTGGCCAGCCCCTACTGGTTTGCCTGCGCCATGGGCATCTGCACCGCCGTCACGGCGCTGCCGGTGCTGGGTGCGCTGCTGCGCGAGATGCGCCTGACCGGCACCCGCCTGGGCCAGCTGGCCTTGCGCTGCGCGGCCGTCAACGATGCCTGGGTGTGGCTGTTCCTGACCCTGGTGCTGCTGCAGCATGGCGGCCAGGACGGCGCCAGCGGCCTCATCGTGGCGGCCCGCGCCGGTGCTTACCTGGCGTTCATGTTCCTGGCAGTGCGCCCCGCGCTGGCATGGCTGCTGCGCCGCCGCGCGCCGGAGACCGAGCTGCTGCTGGCGATGGCGCTGTTCCTGGTGCTGGCGTCGGCATTCCTGGGGGAGTTGGCCGGGCTGCACCATGTGATGGGCGGCTTCGTCGCCGGACTGGTATGGCCCGCACGCGAAGCGCAGCGTGTGCGCCAGCAGCTCGAACCGGTCACGGTGGTGGTGCTGCTGCCCTTCTTTTTCCTGGCCGCCGGACTGCGCACCGAGATCTCGCTGGATAATCCGATGACACTGTGGATCGCGTTGCTGTCGCTGGTCATCGCGATCACCGGCAAGATGGCCGGCGTCGCGCTGCCCGCGCGCGGCGCCGGCATGGGCTGGCACGAATCGCTGGCACTGGGCACGCTACTGCAGACCAAGGGCCTGGTCGAGGTGGTGGTGCTGACCGTGCTGCTGGACGCGCGCATCATCAGCACCGCGGCGTTTTCCGGACTGTTGCTGATGGCGCTGGCCAGCACGCTGCTGGCGCGGCCGTTGACGATGCTGGTAGCGCGGGGCCGGTTGCATTAAGCGCCATCCGGCCGCTCACACCGGAGTCAATCCCGGCAACCCTGCAATCGCCTGCGCCAGGTAGTCCAGCAAGAGCCGCACCCGCTCCGGCTGGTAGCGCCGCGACGGATAGACCAGGAAGGCTTCCTGCGCCGGACCGCTCCAGCGTGGCAACACGCGCTGCAGGGCGCCGCTGTCGAGCAGGTCCTGCACCAGCCATGCCGGCGTCATGCCAAAGCCGGCGCCGGCCAGGAAGCTTTCGCGCATCGCCAGCGAGTTGTTGACGCGGTAGCGGCAGGACGCGCTCACCGGCGCCTGCCCGCCGGGCCCGTCGAGCACGATCTCGTCGCCGGCGGCCAGCCAGGTGAAGCGCAGGATCTGGTGCCGCGCCAGGTCGGCCGGCTGCCGGATGCGCGCATGGCGTGCGAGGTAGTCGGGCGAGGCTACCAGCAGCCGCGGCGACACCGCGATGCGGCGCGCGACCACATTGGGCGGCAGCGAGGCGCCGAGGCGCACCGCGATGTCGACGCCCTCCTCCACCAGGTCGACGAAGCGGTCGTCGAACAGCAACTCCACCTCTACCTCCGGATAGCGCTGCTGGAACGCCAGCACCAGCGCATTGAGCCGCAGCACGCCGAAGCTGGCCGGCGCGCTGACACGCACCCGCCCGGCCGGCTGCCCGGACATGCCACGCGCATCGCTGACCGCCTCGCCGTATTCATCCAGCACGCGGCGCGCGCGCTCATGGAAGCGCCGCCCCGCCTCGGTCGGCGACAGGCTGGTGGTGCTGCGCTCCAGCAGCCGCACGCCCATCTCTTTCTCCAGCGCAGCCACGACCTTGCTGATGGTCGGCTGGGTCGACTGCTGCTCGCGCGCCACCGCCGACAGGCTGCCCAGCTCCACGGCGCGCACGAAGACCTGCATTGCCCTGATGGTGTCCATGCCGTTCCTTGTGTGCCCACTCATTCCATCATGGCATGAGCGATATGCCATTCTGCCCGCTACCTGTCATTTCTGGAATGCCCTACCTTTGGCGCCATCCCGGCACCAACGCCGGTCCACGAACCGAGGCAAACCATGTTCCGCATTCCCCGCATCCTGCGCCGCCTGACTGCGCTGACGTTGTCCGCCACCATCGCCAGCACCGCGGCGCTGGCCAGCCCCTTGCAAGACCCGGCCTGGCTGACCAGCTGGATGGCAAGCCAGCAGCCGGTGTGGCAGCCCGGCGCCCAGCCGCTGCCGACCGGCGTGCCCGCGGTGCTGTCCGGCCAGACGCTGCGCCAGGTGGTACGGCTCAGCGTGGGCGGCAAGCGCGTGCGCGTGGTGCTGTCCAACCCCTACGGCCGCCACCCGGTCGCGGTCGGCGCGGCGCAACTCGCGCGCCATGCCGGCGGTGGCAGTACCGATGCGGCGGGCAGCAGCGCGGTGACGTTCCGCGGCAGCGCGTCGGTGATTCTCCCAGCTGGCCAGTCCGTGGCAAGCGATCCGGTCGTCTTCGACTCCCCCGTACTAGGCGAACTGGCACTCAGCCTCTACCTGCCGCAACCGACAGCGATCGAGTCGTTCCATTGGGATGGGCGCCAGACCGCGTGGCTCGTGGCCGGCAATGCGACCAGGCAGGCCACGCTGCCTGCGCCGCAGTCGTTCAGCGCACGCATCCTGCTCAGCGAGGTGCAGGTCGATGCGCCCGGGCATGCCGGCGCCGTGGTGGCCATCGGCGATTCGATCACCGAGGGCAACGGCTCAACCCCCGACACCAACCGCCGCTGGCCCGACGTGCTGGCACAGCGTGCTGCCGGCAACGGCGTGGCTGTGCTCAATGCCGGCATCTCCGGCGGCCGGCTGCTGCGCGATGGCATGGGGGAGTCCGCGCTGGCGCGGCTGGATCGCGACGTACTGAGCCAGCCGCATGTGCGCACCGTGATCGTGGCGATCGGCATCAACGATATCGCCTGGCCAGGCTCCACCTTTGCACCGGGCGATGCGGTGCCGCAGGCCGCCGAGCTGATCGAGGGCTACCGCCGCCTGATCGCGCGCGCCCATGCGCGCGGCGTGCGCGTGATCGGCGCCACCATCACGCCGTTTGCGGGGGCGCTGCGCGATACGCCGATCCGCGGCTATGACAGCCCGGGCAAGGAAGCGGTGCGGCTGGCGGTCAACGACTGGATCCGCAACGGCGGCGCGTTCGATGGGGTGGTGGACTTCGACGCCGCGGTGCGCGATCCCGCGCGCCCGCAGGCGCTGCTGCCGGCGTTCGACAGCGGCGACCACCTGCATCCCGGCGACGCGGGCTATCGCGCCATGGCGGCGCAGATCGATGCGGCGCTGCCTGAGCTTGGCCGTCAGTCCCGGTCCGGCGCACCCGGTGGAAAGAGCGGACGGTAAGGCCGCGCCTCGTCCACCGCGCGCGCGAACGATGGCCGCGCCAGCAGCCGGTTGCGATAAGCGCGCACATTGCCGCGCGCATCGGGGATGGGATGCACCCAGTCCGCGTAGAACAGCGATGGCGCGGCAGCGCAATCGGCCAGAGTGAAGGCGCCGCCCGCGGCCCATTCCCGGCCGGCCAGCGTTGGCTCGAGCCAGGCGTAGGCCGAGTCAAGCAGCTTGCGCCCCTCGGCCACGCCATAGGCATCGCGGTGCTCCGCCGGGCGCAGGTAGTCGGCCACGATGCGTTGCATCGGCGTCATCACGTACTGGTCGAAGAAGCGGTCGAGCATGCGCACTTCCAGCGCGGCGTCGGGCGAATCCGGCAGCCAGCGCACCGGGCCGCGGTGATGCTGGTCCAGGTAGTCGATGATGATGCTGGACTCGAACACCGTGCGGCTGCCATCGACCAGCACCGGCATGCGCCTGAGCGGCCACAGCCTGGCGAGTTCGTCCATGTTCTGCGCGTGTTCAGGCGACAGCATCCGGAATTCGAAGGGGATGGCGTTCTCGTACAGCGCAACCAGGACCTTCTGGCAATAGGACGAAAACGGGTGGGCGTATAGCTCCATCGTGGTCTCCGGTGGTGATCTTCGGTGGTGGTCGGCGCGCGACTACTGCTGCGCCGCAAAGCGATCGGTCGCGGCAATCAGCTGGTCCATGATGCCCGGCTCGGTCCACGCATGGCCGGCGCCTTCGATCAGGTGGAAATCGGCCGCGGGCCACGCCTGGTGCAGCGCATAGGCATAGCGCACCGGGCACGGCATGTCATAGCGGCCGTGCACGATCACGCCGGGGATGTCGGCCAGCTTGTGCGCGTCGCGCAGCAGCTGCCCGTCTTCCAGCCAGCAGCGGTGCGTGAAATAGTGGTTCTCCAGCCGCGCGAACGCCAGCGCGAAGTGCCCGTCGTCATGCTTGGCGCTGTTGCCGGCGTCCGGCAGCAGCGTGATGGTCTCGCCTTCCCAAACGCTCCATGCGCGTGCCGCTTCCACCTGCTTGTCCTGGTCGTCACCAGTCAGCAGCTTGCGGTACGCGGCCATCATGTTGCCGCGCTCGGCCTCGGGCACCGGCGCCTGGAAACGCGCCCATTTGTCGGGGAACATCTCGGACACGCCGTATTGGTAGTACCAGTCCAGCTCGGCCTGCGACACCGTGTAGATGCCACGCAGCACCAGCTCGCTGACGCGCTGCGGGTGCTTCTGCGCATAGGCCAGCGCCAGCGTCGAGCCCCATGAGCCGCCGAACACCAGCCAGCGCTCCACGCCGGCCAGATTGCGCAGGCGCTCGATATCGTCGACCAGGTGCCAGGTGGTGTTGGCCTCCAGCCCCGCATGCGGCGTCGAACGCCCGCAGCCGCGCTGGTCGAACAGCAGCACGTCATAGCGCGCCGGATCGAACAGCCGCCGGTGGTCCGCAGAGATCCCGCCACCGGGCCCGCCGTGCAGGAACACCGCCGGCTTGGCGCCGGGCGTGCCCACGCGCTCGTAGTAGATGACATGCCCGTCGCCGACATCCAGCGTGCCGGTTTCATAGGGCTCGATTTCGGGATAGAGGGTGCGCAAGGCCGGCATGGATATGGGTCTACGGAGATCGGGAGCCACAGTGTACGCCGGAGGGAACGTCAAACAGTAGCCCGCCCCTTAACCGGCGAACACCGCCTTCACCCAGTCCCTCAGCAACCGCGTGGCGGGACGCTCCGCGGCGCGCTCGCTGTAGACAAGGTCATAGCGGAAACTCTCCAGCGTAAGCCCGAAGGGCTGCACCAGCACGCCCGAGGCCAGCTCTTCGGCGACCAGCGTCAGGCTGAGCAGGCCGACTCCCTGTCCCGCAATGGTGGCCTGCACGGCGTGGATCTCGTCGGTAAAGCTGAGGCCCGCCTGTGGATCGGTGACCTCGACGCCGGCGTGCGCCAGCCACTGGTGCCATACCGGCGCGCGCTCGTCATCGCGCGCGCCGGCGCCCCATTCGAAGTGCACCAGCGTGGCGTGCTTCAGGTCTTGCACGCTGGCCAGCTTCAGGCCGGGGCTGCAGACCGGCGCAAACCGGTCGCAGAACAACGGCTCGACCACCAGGCCGGGATAGCTGCCGCTGCCGTAGCGGATGGCAGCGTCCGCATCGTGGTCCAGGTCGACGACCTGGTCCGACGCATCCAGGCGCAGCGTCCAGTCAGGGTAGGCCGTGCGGAACTGGCCGGCGCGCGGTGCCAGCCGCCTGGCCATGAAGGCAACCGTCGACGTCAGCGTGGCAACGTTGGCCTGTCCGCTGCGCTGCACCGCCAGCACGGCGCGCTCCATCCCGTCCAGGCCGTCCCGCACCGCGGGAAACAACTGATGCCCGGCGGGCGTCAGGCGCACCTTGCGGGTCTGGCGCTCGAACAGCTTCACGCCAAGGCTCTCTTCCAGCAACCGGATCTGGTGGCTGACCGCCGTCGGCGTGACGTGCAGTTCGTCCGCCGCGTGCTTGAAGCTGGCGCGCCGGGCGGCGGCTTCAAAGGTGCGCAGGGCACCCAGTGGCGGCAGTTTGCGCAAGCCTCCCCCTTAGATGAGATGTATTCATGTGTCGACTGAAAAGCGACCATTTGTCGCGGCCTGATCTCCGCTCCGATACTTGACCTATCTGATCGGCCACCCAGGCGACCAGGTGAATTCTACTAAATCATCTACCGGAGTCAGCAATGCTACTGGAACAAGTCCACACCCAACCCGACCCTTATGCTCCCTATCTGCTTTCGCAAGCCATCCGGGCCGGCGGCTTCCTCTTTGTCTCCGGCCAGGCCGGGGTCGGCGACGATGGCGCCATCGTGGGCCGTGACGACTTCGATGCCCAGGCCGAGCAGGCGTTCAGCAACCTCAGGCGCGCGCTGCAGGCGGGCGGCTCGGGGCTGGACCGCGTGGTGAAGGTGACGATCTTCCTGACCTCGATGGCACACTTCCCGAAGATCGTCGCACTGCGCCGCAAGTGGTTCTCTGCCCCCTATCCGGCCGACACCATCGTCGAGGTCTCGGCGCTCTACTCGCCGGACGCGAAGATCGAGATCGAAGCCATCGCCCTGGCCGCAGAAGCTGCGCGATGACCACGCCCGCCGCGCCCTCACTGTTCGATACGCTGGCCCTGAACGGCGTGCCGCTGCGCAACCGGCTCGCGGTGGCGCCGATGACGCGCATCAGCGCCACCGCCGCAGGCGTTCCCACCGAGGCCATGACGCGCTACTACGCAGGCTTTGCCCGCGGCGGCTTTGGCCTCATCGTCACGGAGGGCATCTATACCGACCGTGCCTATGCCCAGGGCTATGCCGGCCAGCCCGGTTTGACGGATGCGCAGCAAGTGGCCGCGTGGCGCCAGGTGGTTGCCGCGGTCCACCAGCAGGGCGGGCGCATCGTGGCCCAGCTGATGCACGCCGGTGCGCTGTCGCAGGCCAACCGCTTCCGCGACCACACGGCCGGGCCCTCGGCGGTGCAGCCCAAGGGGCTGCAGATGACCGTGTATGCCGGCAAGGGTCCATACCGGATGCCGCGCGCCATGGAAGAGGCGGACATCCTGCAGGCCATCGAAGGCTTTGCGCAGGCCGCCCGGCTGGCCCGTGACGCGGGTTTCGACGGCGTTGAAATCCACGGTGCCAATGGCTATCTGCTGGATCAGTTCCTGACGGGCTATACGAATCAACGCCAGGACGCCTGGGGCGGCAGCATCGCACAGCGCATGCGCCTGTCGCTGGAAACCGTCCGCGCGGTGCGCGTTGCCGTGGGAGCTGGCTTCCCCGTCGGCGTGCGCATCTCGCAAGGCAAGGTCAATGATTTCGTCCATAAGTGGCCGGAAGGCGCGGAAGGCGCGGCCGCCGTTTTCTCCGCGCTCGCGGCAAGCACCGTGGACTACCTCCACGTGACGGAGCACGAAGCATGGCAGCCCGCCTTCGCGGACGACGGCGCGACGCTGGTGCAGATTGCACGCCGTGCCGCGCCCGGGCTCACGATCATGGCCAACGGCAGCCTGCATGAGCCATCGCGCGCGGCCGGCCTGCTGGACGATGGCGCGACGCTGGTCGCGCTCGGACGCGGCGCCCTTGCGAATCCGGACTGGCCGGTGCTGGTGCGCGAGGGACAGCCGGTGCGGCCGTTCGATGCGGCCGTCCTCGCGCCGCTGGGCAATATCAAGGATGCCGAGCTGGCGCTGCGCGTAGCACGCGCGACGGTGACGCCAGGCTGACGGCATCGCCCGCGCTAGCGTTGCGCGTGATCCCTGCGCCAGCTGGCCGGCGCCATCCCGAACTGCGCAGAAAACCACCGGGTAAAGGAGCTGGCCGACCCATACCCCAGCAACTGCGACACCCGCAGCAGCGAATAGCGCGGGTTCTCCACGTACCGTCGCGCCAGTTCACGCCGCACGTCGTTCAGGATCTCAGTAAAGGTCTCGCCCGCGTCGTCGAGCTGGCGCTGCATGGTGCGCAGGCTCAGGCCCAGGCCCTCCGCCACGGCCTCGCAGGTGGCGCGGCCCATTGGCAGCATCAGGTAGATGGCGGCGCGCACTTCATGGCCGATGGACTGCGGGTTGGCGCGCGGCAGCGTGTCGATGAACTGCTGCGCGTAGCGTGCCATGACCGGATCCGCCGTCGGGTTCGGCGCGTCGAGGTCGGCCGCGCGGCAGATGATGCCATTGCAGTCCGCGTTGAACTCCAGCGGGCAACCGAACAGGCGGCGATGGATGCGCAGGTCGGCCGGCGGCGCATGCGTGAAGGTCACGCCGATCGGCTGCCAGCGCGGACCCAGCAGCAGCGCGCACATGCGGAAGACGACGCCGATGGCCAGCTCGGTGGCCTGCCGCGAGGGCGCGTCGCTGAGCACTTCCTGCCGGATGACCACGGCGCTGCCGGCATCCTCGAGCAACAGCGCCACCGAGTCATTGACCAGGTGCCGGTAGCGGATGGTGGTGGCCAGCGCGGCGCGCAGCGTGGGCTGCTGGCTGATCAAGAGGCTCATCACGCCAAAGTCCGACAGCTGGCGCGACTCCGCCATGCGCAGCCCGAAGGTCGGGCAGGCCGAGGCCTGCGCGGCGGCTTCCAGCAGCGCCACGCAGGCGCTGAGCGGGACGCGCTGGTCGGGATCGTCCAGCCAGGCCCGCCGCAGTCGCGCCTGGCGCAGCAACGGCTGCGGATCCAGGCCGAGGTCGCGCGAAACCTCGAGGAAGTTGGTTAGTGCGGCAGCACGTATCAGGGTTTCCAAGCCAGCGTTGCCTTGCGATGAGATGTCAGTCGGGGGCGCGGTCTGCCCGCCGCAGCAGCGATCATAGGGCCGCATGGCATGAAATGCAAAGTCATCGGGAGCCAATGCAAAGCCGGCCGGGGCAGCAATCTCTACAGTTCCCTGCAGCTGCAGCGTGTTCTGCACCAACCAGACTCCAGGAGACAAGACCATGGCAAACGTTGTCCGCATGTACGAGACCGGCGGCCCCGAAGTGCTTCGCTATGAACACATGGAAGTGGGCGATCCGGGCCCCGGACAGGTCCGCATCCGCCACGTCGCAGTGGGACTGAACTACGCCGACACCTACTTCCGCAATGGCACCTATCCCGTGCCGCTGCCCAGCGGCATGGGCGTGGAAGCCGCCGGCGTGGTGGTATCCGTCGGCCCGGGCGTGACCAACGTGGCGGCGGGCGACCGCGTCACCTACACCGGCTTCGTCAACACGCTGGGCGCCTACAGCACCGAGCGCCTGGTACCGGCCGCGCCGCTGATCCGCCTGCCCGAGAGCATTGCCTTCGAAACCGCCGCGGCCATGACCATGCGCGGGCTGACCTCGGCCTACCTGATGCGCCGCATCTATCCGTTCAGCCAGGGCGACACCATCCTGCTGCACGCCGCGGCGGGCGGGGTCGGGCTGATCGTGTCGCAGTGGGCCAAGCTGCTGGGCCTGACGGTGATCGGCACGGTGTCCACCGAAGCCAAGGCCGAAGTGGCGCGTGCGCACGGCTGCGACCACATCATCCAGTACACCCGCGAAGACGTAGCCAAGCGCGTGCGCGAGCTGACCGACGGCGTGGGGGTCTCGGTGGTATTCGACAGCGTCGGCAAGACCACCTTCATGGCGTCGCTGGATTCGCTCAAGCGGCGCGGCACCATGGTGTGCGTGGGCACCGCATCGGGCCCGATTCCGCCGTTCGACCCCGTGCTGCTGGCGATGAAGGGATCGCTGTTCCTGACGCGCCCGGCGCTGGCCGACTACATCGCCGACCCTGCGGAGAAGCAAGCGCTGGCGGGCGAGCTGTTCGACCACGTGGGCGCGGGCCGCATCCGCATCGGCATCAACCAGCGCTATGCGCTGGAAGACGCGGTCCAGGCGCACCAGGACCTGGAGGCGCGCCGTACCACCGGCTCGTCGATCTTCGTCATCTGAGAACAACAACAGAGGAGACCACACCATGCATGCAGAACCCCTGACCTGCACCATTGGCGCCGAACTGAGCGGCGTCAGCCTGGCCGATGCATCACGCGACGCCGGCCTGTTCACCGAGATCAAGGCGCTGCTGCTGCAGCACAAGGTGCTGTTCCTGCGCGACCAGGACATCACCCGCGCCGAACACGTTGCCTTTGCCCGCCGCTTCGGCGAACTGGAAGACCACCCGGTGGTAGGCAGCGACCCGGAGCACCCGGGCCTGGTGCAGATCTACAAGTCGCCCGACAGCAAGGTCGAGCACTACGAGAACTCGTTCCATTGCGACGCCACCTGGCGCCAGGCGCCGCCGATGGGCTGCGTGCTGCGCTGCGTGGAAACGCCGGCAGTGGGCGGCGACACCATCTGGGTGAACATGGGCGAGGCGTACCGCCGCCTGCCGCAGGACATCAAGGCCCGCATCGAAGGCCTGCGCGCCAAGCACAGCATCGAACACACCTTCGGCGCCAATATGCCGCCGGAGAAGCGTGCCGCGCTGGCGGCGCAGTTCCCGATGGTGGAGCATCCCGTGGTGCGCACCCACCCGGAGACGGGCGAGAAGGTCCTGTTCGTCAACGCCTTCACCTCGCACTTTGCCAACTACCACCGCGACGACGTGGTCCGCTTCGGCAAGGATTTCATGCCCGGCGCCGGCGATCTGCTGCACTACCTGTGCGCGCAGGCGGAGATCCCGGAGTACCAGGTGCGCTGGCGCTGGAAGAAGAACAGCGTGGCGATCTGGGACAACCGCTGCACCCAGCATTACGCAGTGCAGGACTATGCGCCCACGGTGCGCAAAATGGAGCGCGCCGGCATCATCGGCGACGTGCCGTTCTGACGGAGGCAGACATGCAACCAAACCTTGTGCCTGCGGCGCCGCAGGCTTATGCCTATCCCTTGCTCGTCAGGCAACTGCTGCTCAATTCGCTGTCGCTCTACGGCGACCAGCAGATCACGTACCGCGGGCAACTGCGCCATAGCTATCGCGACTTCCACCGGCGTGTCGGCCGGCTGGCTTCAGCGCTGGCGGCGCAGGGGGTGGCGCACGGCACCACCGTGGCGGTGATGGACTGGGACAGCCACCGCTACCTGGAATGCTATTTCGGCGTGCCGATGATGGGCGCGACGCTGTTCACGGTCAACGTGCGGCTGTCGGCGCAGCAAATCCTGTACACGCTGAACGATTCCGGCGCCGAGGTGGTGCTGCTCCATCCCGACTTCCTGCCGGTGATGGAAGAGATCCGCGGCCAGCTGACCAGCGTGCGCAGCTTTGTCCTGCTGGCCGACGGCCAGCACGTGCCGCCGACATCTCTGCCGTTCTGCGGCGAGTACGAGACGCTGCTGAGCGCGGCCTCGCCCGACTTCGACTTCCCCGAGTTCGACGAGAACACCCGCGCCGCCACCTTCTACACGACGGGCACCACCGGCGATCCCAAGGGCGTGTGCTACAGCCATCGCGATATCGTGCTGCATGCGCTGGCCTCGGCCACCAGCCTGTGCGCGCCGCGCGAAGGACAGCGCCTGCATCGGGAAGACGTCTACATGCCGATCACGCCGATGTTCCACGTGCTCGCCTGGGGCATCCCGTATGTCGCGGTCATGCTCGGGCTGCGCATCGTGCTGCCGGGGCGCTATGCGCCGGACATGCTGCTGCAGTTGCGCGAGACCGAGCGGGTCACGTTCTCGCACTGCGTGCCGACCTTGCTGCAGATGCTGTTGCAGGCGGCGCAGGCAAGCGGCCAGGACTTGTCGGGCTGGAAGCTCATCATCGGCGGCTCGGCGCTGCCGCCGGCGTTGTGCGAGGCTGCCCTCGAGCGCGGCATGGATGTGTTTGCCGGCTATGGCATGTCGGAGACCGGCCCCATCGTCGCGCTGGCACAGTTGCCGCCAGGCGACGCGCATCGCGACCATGAGACCGAAGTGCGCATGCGCTGCTCGACGGGGCGGCCGGTGGCGATGGTGGACTTCCGCCTGGTGGATGAATCGATGCACGACGTGCCGCGCGACGGCCAGGCGCGCGGCGAGATCGTGCTGCGCGCACCGTTCCTGACCAGGGCATACCATGGCAAGCCCGAGGCATCGGCCGAGCTGTGGGCCGGCGGCTACCTGCATACACAGGACATCGCGGTAATGGGGGCCGACGGCTTCGTGCAGATCGTCGACCGGATCAAGGACGTGATCAAGACCGGCGGCGAATGGGTCTCGTCGATCGAGGTCGAGAGCCTGGTCACGCAGGTGCCGGGCGTGCAGGAGTGCGCGGTCATCGGCGTGCCGGACGCCAGGTGGGGCGAGCGGCCGATGGCATTCGTGGTGAGCAAGCCTGGCACAACGGTGACCGCGGATACGATTCGTACGTCGCTGCTGGCGCGCGTCGAGGCCAACCGGCTCAGCAAATATGCGGTGCCGGAATCCGAGCGGATCCTGTTTGTCGACGAGATCCCGAAGACCAGCGTCGGCAAGATCGACAAGAAGCGCTTGCGCAGCACCGGCGCCTGAGCCGGCAGCAGGAAGAAGAAAGGGCAGCCTCGGATGAGGCTGCCCTTTTGCGTTGCCGGGAACTGACTCAGGGCTGGATATTGAACGCCTTGACGATGCCGGCATTGCGCTCGAACTCCGTGCGCACTGATTCGCTCAGTTGCGGCAGGGGCTGCGCCGGCAGCGGCTCATAACCGAGCGCCTCCATGCGGTCACGCACCTTGGCAGAAGCCGCGGCCTTGTAGGCAGCCGCGTGGACCTTCTCGGCCAGTTCGGGCGACAGCTTCGACGACGCAATCACGCCCACCCAGTTGCTGAACTCCATGTCGGGGTAACCCATTTCCGCAAAGGTTGGCACCTGCGGCAGCAGCGCCGAGCGGCTCTTCGACGCCACGGCATAGACCTGCACCTTGCCGGCACGGATCATCGGCAGCGAGGTCACCATGCCGTCGTACATCACGGCAATCTGATTGCCCATCACCTGCGTCAGCGCCGGCGCGGAACCGGCAAAGGGCACATGCTGCAAGTCCAGCCCGGCCTTCTGGTTCATGATCATGCCCGCGTAGTGCGAAGCGGTGCCGGCGCTGTACGAAGCAAAGCTGAGCTTGCCCGGATTGGCCCGGGCGTAGCTGACCAGGCCCTTCAGGTCCTTGGCCGGCAGGCCAGGCGCGCCAATCATCACCATGCGCGAACGCGCCACGGCGGCGATGGGCCTGACGTCTTTCAGCGGGTCGAACGGCTGCTTGAGCACATGCG
Organism: Cupriavidus sp. FW305-26; assembly: GCF_058787975.1. Taxonomy (NCBI): domain Bacteria; kingdom Pseudomonadati; phylum Pseudomonadota; class Betaproteobacteria; order Burkholderiales; family Burkholderiaceae; genus Cupriavidus; species Cupriavidus sp. FW305-26. The sequence goes on along the minus strand of NZ_JBYTAH010000054.1, from coordinate 14,780 downwards.
GGATCTCGGTCAGCACATTGCTGGCGGTGACCATGATGGTCTGGCCATCAGCGGGCGCGGCCAGCATGGTGGTGATGGCAATGCCACCGCCGGCGCCCGGCTTGTTGTCGACCACCACGGGGTGGCCAAGGTCGGCCGACAGCTGGTCTGCCAGCAGGCGCGCGAGCACGTCCATGGTGCCGCCCGCGGGGGCGGGCACCAGCATCCGGACCGGCTTGCTGGTCCAGGCCATGGCAGCGGGAGCCGCCAGCGCCAGGCCGGCCGCAACGGCGGCGATGCGCAGCAGGAATGAAGGGTGGGTGGGCATGTTGTCTCCGTTATGTAGTATGGATCTTCTGTCCAGCATTGCCGGGCGCGGCGTCACCGGGCGGTGAGCGCGATGCCTGGCGGGGGTGGGGAAGCGGGAGACGCGCGGGCCAGCGCCCGCAGCATTGCCTCCAGCAAGGCACGCGGCGGCCTGGCGCCAGCGATCGGCGGCGCACCGTTGATCACAAAGCGCGGCACGCCCAGGCCGGGATTGGGTAGCGGCACATCCTCGCCATGCAGCGGCGGCAGCCATGCCAGGTCTTGCACAGTGGCCGGTGCCGCCGCTTGCGGCATCGGCATGCCGGAGGCGATCGCCGCGGCGTGCAGCACGCGTGGATCGCCGAGGTCCTCGCCGCGCAGGAAGTACTCTTCAAACAATCGGTCGATCAGCACGGATGCGACCGCCTCGCCACCAGCCTGGCGCGCATACCGGATCAGGCGATGCGCAAGCACGGTGTTGGGCAGCACTTCGATGCGGTCAAGTTCCAGCGTGATGCCGGCCTCGCGCGCCGCGGCGCATACCTGCGCCTGCCGCAGCGCCACGGCTTCGGCGCTGCCAAGCCGCGCCAGGCTGAACTTGCGATAGGGGATGCCGGCAGGCGGCAGCGTCGGAAACAGGAGAGAGCTGCGCCATTCGACCGTGACTGCTACATCGGGCCGTTGCTGGGCCAGTTGCGCCAGCGCCGTTTCAAGATGGCGCTTGCCGATCATGCACCAGGGGCAGACCAGGTCGAACCCGACCTGGATGAAGAGGGAGACGGGCTGGTTCATGGCAGAGCGCCCGTAGCGGCACGCTGCCCGCGGCGGGCCGGCGCCGCCGCCAGCACTTGCGCACGCTCCGCCTCGCTCATCTGCGCCCAGCGCCCGATTTCCAGCCGTGTCCTGGCGCAGCCCTGGCAATAGCGGTTGGCGAGGTCCATGCGGCAGATGTTGATGCAGGGATTGGCGAGGGCGTCAGGGTGATGCATCACGAACTCCGGTAGTGCATGGCAAGGGCCGGCCGGTATGCCGGCCCTGTGGCCAGGGTCAGGCCGCCGCGCGCAGCGGCAGGTTCTTCTGCCCCGCCTTGCGGTTGGGCGCCATGCCATTGGCTTCCAGCGTGGCGTCGGCGCTGTCGTACCAGGTGCCGATGCGGTAGATCTCGCGGGCTTCCTTGCCCGATGCGATCTCGCGGCCCAGTTCATGCGCCACGCGCACGCACTGCTCGATCTGCTGCACCGAGGTCATGCGGTTGCCGTGCTGGTCGATGATGGTGTCTTCGATGCCGCAGCGCGGGTGCAGGCCCATCGCCATCGCCATCATGTTGAACGGCAGCACGTTCTTCAGCAGCGACTCGGCGGTCAGCGTGCAGCCGTCCGGCGCGCGGTGCACGAAGTTGAAGAAGTTGAACGGGTTGGGGCCGTCGAAGCCGCCGCCGATGCCGATCCAGGTCAGGTTCAGCGGGCCGGTGTAGACGCCGGCGCGCACCAGCCGCTCCAGCGTTTCCAGCGCGTGCATGCCGGTCAGCTGGAAATGCGGCTGGATGCCCGAGGCCTGCAGCCGGCGCAGGTGCTCTTCCACCCAGCCCGGGCCGGCCGGCACGGTCATTTCGCGATAGGCGGCCTGGTAGGCCGGGTGTTCCAGCGAGGTGCCCTTCAGGTATTCCGGATAGAGCAACTCCATGATGTTCATCTGCGTGGTGTTGATCGCCACGGTCACCTGGTCGGGCTTGGGCTCCAGCTCCGCCAGCATGTGGCGGGTGTCGTCGGACAGCCACTTGGCCGCCTGGCCGTCGTCTTCCGGCGCAAACGAGATCGAGCCGCCCACCTGGATGATCATGTCCGGCACCGCGGCGCGCACGCCGGCGATCAGCTCGTTGAACTTGGACAAGCGCTTGGAGCCCTTGCCGTCCAGTTCGCGCACGTGCAGGTGCAGCACCGTGGCGCCGGCGTTGTAGCAGTCCACGGCTTTCTGGACCTGCTCTTCCATGGTGACGGGGATGTCTTCGGGAAAGTCCTGCGGCATCCATTCCGGGCCATAGGGCGCAACGGTGATCACCACCTTGTCCATGTTTTCGGGGTGCAGGGAATCGTCAAGGAATTGCATGGATGGCTCCGGTTAGTTAGTGGTTGGAGTATCGGTGAACGACCGGCCGCGATTTGACGATTGGGGACATCCGATTTACATTTCGGGACACTCAGGGAAAGCACGGAATCCGCCCAATGTCCTACTATCTGCGCAGCGCCAGCCTGACCAATTACGTGGAAGTCGCGCGTTCGCTGGGGCTCGATCCGTACCAGCAACTGAGGGCGGCAAAGATCAACCGCTCGGTCCTGCTCGATCCCGATATCCGCATCCCAGCGGCCTCGGTCGGCCGCTTGCTGGATGCGTCGGCACACGCCACCGGGGCCGACGATTTCGGCCTGCGCATGGCCGAGCTGCGCGAGTTCTCCAACCTCGGCCCGCTCGCCTTCGTGGTGCGTGAAGAGCCCACGCTGCGCCGCGCGCTGGAGTCGATGGTCCGCTACATGGGCCTGCAGAATGAATCGCTGTCGATGCGTATCGAAGACAGCGATGAACTGGTGATGATCCGGCTGCAGGTGCTCACCGAAGCGCCGGGCACCTTGCGGCAGGCCGCCGACCTCGCGGTCGGCGTGGTGTTCCGGATGCTGAGGCTGTTCCTGGGGCAGTCCTGGCGGCCGCGCAGCATCTGCTTCACCCACCCCGCGCCGGCCAACGCGGCCACGTTTTCACGCGTGTTCGGCATGCCCTGCACCTTCAACCAGGATTTCGACGGCATCGTCTGCCTGGCCTCGGACCTGGAGGCGCCGTTGCCGTCGTATGACCCGGTGATGGCGCAGCAGGTGAAGCACTATCTCGGCACGCTGCTGGCGCAGTCGACCGCGGCGACCATGTCGGACATGGTGCGCAAGCTGGTCTATGCGCTGCTGCCCACCGGACTGTGCTCGGTCGAACGCGTGGCCCAGCACCTGAGCGTCGACCGGCGCACCGTGCATCGGCGGCTCGGGCAGGAACATACGACCTACTCCGACATCCTTGCCGAGGCCCGTGCCGACCTGGTAATCCGCTACCTGGAGAACCGCGAGCGTCCGCTGTCGGAAGTGGCCGCGCTGCTGGGGTTTTCGTCGCTGAGCGCGTTCTCGCGGTGGTTCAGCGGGCGTTTTGGGCGCAGCGTGTCGGCATGGCGGGCGCAGGCTGGGTAATAGAGGAAAGGTTCTTTGCGAATTTGAGGGTGGTGGCTGTTGGCGGGTGTGGTTGATTGGGCTGTCGCTACGCGGTCGGTTGTCGTTCTTGACTAGCGTGGCTGTTTCGCCGGCGTAGCCGGCGACCTACTTCTTGTCCAAGCGACAAGAAGTAGGCAAGAAACGCGTCGCCTATGCGGCTGGCAATCAATTACGCGGCGTCGGTCATATGGGCGGCGGTGCTTGCCGTTTGGATGTGATCGCGGTTCGACCCTGCTACGCCATGTGAGTCAGGGACAGTGCCTGCGATAACCGGCTTTTGAACGATCCCCAAGTCGGGCGGTGGCCCGCGCTCTCGAGCGATATCGCATCAACGCCTTCGGCTGCGCTCCGCGCAAGCGCCCAATGACCGTCAACGCATTTTGAGCCTGCGTAGCAGCCGTAGGCGTCCCCGCGATACGGCTGGCAGCAGGCGGCCTACGCTTTTTGTCGCTCGGACAAAAAGTGACTCGCCGGCTAAGCCGGCGAAACAGCCACGTATGCCAAGAACGACAACCGACCGCATGGCAACAATCCAACTGCAGCCAACTCAAAACTTGTGCCGCATCCCCAAAGCCACGCCAACCATGCTGCGCTGCCCGTTGGCCGCCGCATAGCTGTTGCCCAACGACAGGCTGTTGGCATAGACCGTGGCCAGCGACTCCAGCATCAGCCCGGCATTGCGAGCATAGGCCGTAGACAGGTACACATCCGTGCGCCGCGAGAACGCATAGTTGGCAACAAAAGCAAGCTGCCACGGATTGGCGACCTGCGTATTGCCGAACAGGCTCCTGACATTGTCATAGTTGTACTCCAGCGTCAGCCCCACGGCAGGGGTGACCTGGTAGTTGGCGCCGATCCAGTAATAGTCATCGCGCTGGATCACCACGTCAGCGGCATTCTTGTTCTGACCCCAGCGATAGCCCCCCATGATCTTGGCCGGACCGAAGGCATAGCTCGCCGCCACGACCGCCTTGCGCACGGTGCCATTGCTGGTGCCGATGGTGGGGTTCCATTGGTCATAGCCAATAGTGGCGCCGAACGGCCCGGTGCCATATGCCAGCGAGGCCCCGTAGGCGGTGTCACGCCGGAACTGTCCGGGCACTTCGCCATTGCCGCCGATCGGCGTGGCAATGCCAACCGTTTGCGGCAGCGCCAGCCCGGCGCCGAACGACCAGTGCGCGCGCGCCGTCAGCGGGCCGAACTGGCCGGTGTACTTGACCGTGTTGTCCTCGCGGAAATTGGCGCCCGCCTGCAGCACCACCGGTTCATATTGCGTGGCGTAGGCAGTAGGCGAGAAGTTCGCCAGCGCTTCAAAGATCGACGTGTACTGGCGGCCCAGGCTGAGCTGGCCGATGCCGGCGCGCTGCAGCGCGACAAAGGCCTGGCGGCCGAACAGGCGGCCGCTCTGCTGCATGGTGCCGCTGTCCAGGCTGAAGCCGCTTTCCAGCACGAACGACGCCTGCCATCCCGCACCAAGATCTTCCGCGCCGCGCAGGCCCCAGCGCGACCCGGACAGCCCGCCCGAGGCCATGCGGAACACCTTGTCGCCTGGCCCCGGGTTGAAGCCGTTGGTGGCAACCGGCACAGCGCCGACGCGGTTCACGTACTCGACATTGACGTCCGCCACGCCATACAGCGTGACCGACGATTGCGCGGCGGCCGCCAGCGGACAGCCCAGCATCAGGGCCATGACGGTGCTTCTGGTTTTCATTTTTCTCCTCCTTGATTGCCCGGCCTTTGCGGCCGGATTCTTTTGTTGTGCCGCGGATGCGGCGAGGTCACGAATCGCGCGTGACCAGGGTGCCCAGTTCCGCCAGCAAGTCATGGGCACGCGGCCACGGGCCGTAGCCCGCGGCAGGGTTGAGGTGGCCGACGTTGCCCAGGTCCACCAGCCGGCCGCCCCATGCGGCGGCCATCTCCGCGACGCGCGCATGGCTGGCCAAAGGGTCGTTGCCGCTGGCAGCAACCAAAGTTGGGAACGGCAGGGGCGCGAGCGGCGTCGGCAGCCAGCCCCCCTGCACCAGCGCGTCCGGCGCCGGATAGCCGGGCGGCAGCGGCTGCGCGAAATCCGGCGGCGTCACCAGCAGCGCGCCCAGGATCTGGCGCTGGTGCCGTGCCGCCCAGTGCACGGTGATCATCACGCCGGCGCTGTGCGCGACCAGCACGACCGGCTTGTCGATGTCCGCCAGTTCCGCATCGAGTGCAGCGACGCGAGCCGCGCAGCTGAGCTTGTCGTGCTCCAGCGGCGGCACGCAGCGGACGTCGTGCCCCTGCGCCTGCAGTTCGGCTTGCAGCAGCGTTTGCCAGTGCTCGGCGACGTGGTCGCGCAGGCCCGGCACCATCAGGACAGTGTGGGTGGTAGCAGTCATGGTCGGATTGGAAAGAGTCAGGCAGGAATAACGTGAGGCACAGCGTGGCCATCCAGGCGGCGCAGGTCCGCCGCGTAATGCCGGCGACCGAGGCAGAACAGCAGGGCCGCGGCCGCACCGGCCAGCGGAATCCATTGCAGCGCGCCGGTCAGGCCGATGTGGTCGGCCAGCACGCCGGTCAGGAACGGGCCTGGTGCCAGCCCCAGCAGGTTGTTGATCAGGGTCAGCGTGGCAAACGCGGTCGCATGGATGGCAGGCCGCGTCAGGTTGGCCACCATCGCACTGGCGGGGCCGGCGGTGCCGCCCACCACCAGCATGCCCGCGCCGATCAGCACCAGCTGCGCGTGGCCCGCGGGCAGCCGGAACGCCGTCATCAGCAAGACGCAGCAAATCACGCTGTAGGCGATGGCCATCTGCCATTTGCGCGCGGGCACGCGCCGCGCCACGCGGTCGGTCAGCGCACCGCAGGCCACCATGCCTACGCCGGCCATCAGCACCAGCATTGCCGCGGCCACGCCGGCGCGCCCGGTCGCCATGCCGTAGTCGCGCGACAGGAAGCTGGGCAGCCAGCCCAGCAGCGCCGCCATCACCAGCAGCTGCAGCGCACTTCCCGCGCAGGCGCAGAGCATGGAAGGCACCGTCAGCAGCTCGCGTACGATCCGGCGCGGCTCCAGTTGCCGGGCCGAGGCCGCGGCGTCGCCGTTGGCCGCGCCCACGCGTTGCTGGAGCCCGCGCAGCCGATGCTCGCTGATCGTCAGGTAGTAGAGCGCCACCATCACCAGGCCGAAGCCGGCGATCCCGGCAAAGGCGATGCGCCAGCCAAAATGGGCCGACAGAACGCCGCCCAGCCCCATGCCAAGCACCGAGCCGAACGCGCCGCCGGCAATGAATGCCGCGCTGAGGCTGGCGCGCAGATGGCGCGGGAACACCGACACCACCACCGCGATACCCACGCTGCCATAGGCCGCCTCGCCGATGCCGACGCAAAGCCGCGCCAGGAACATCTGGCCGAAGCTGTCCGCCACCGCGCAGCCCAGCGTGGCCAGGCTCCACAGCGCCGCCATCAGGATCAGGCTGCGCACGCGTCCCCAGCGGTCGGCCAGCAGCGACAGCGGAATCGCGAGCACGCCCACCATCAGCGCCACCACGCCGCCGAGCGCGCCCAGCTCTGTATCACCGAGCTGCCATTCGGCCTTCAGCAGCGGAAACACCGCGTTGAGCACCTGGCGCGACATATAGTCCGACAGCAGCAGCGCGAACGTCAGCGCAAAGACGAGCCACGCATAGCGCGGTCCGGCAACAGCCGGCAGGGCCGGCGTGGCCGGCTCTGCGGCAAGGGCAAGGCGAGGTCTGGACATGGGCGTCTCCGGAAGCAGACCGGCGGTCTTCGCGCCGCCGTGCGTTCACAGCCCGCCCCCGAAGGGCGACGAGCGCACGCAGTATCTGGCGATCGGGACCGCGCGGTTTGATATTCCGGGACGTACGTTTGACATTCCGGGACAGCTGGGGAAAACGCCGAGACGAAAAAAAACCGGCACCCGAAGGTGCCGGTTTCTGGCTGGCCCGCCGTCAGGCGAGGCGCGGCGACACTCAGTCTTCCAGCTTCGGCAGCGAGGCACTGACCTTGGTCGACAGCAGGCCGCTCTTGGCATACGTCTGCAGCTTCTCGCGCGTGTCGACGATATCCAGCGTGCGCATGGTCAGCTGGCCGATACGGTCCAGCGGCGTGAACATCGACTCGCCCTTTTCCATGGTCAGCCGTTCCGGCTTGTAGGTCAGGTTGGGCGAGGTGGTGTTCAGGATCGAGTAGTCGTTGCCGCGGCGCAGTTCGATGGTGACTTCGCCGGTGATGGCGCCGGCCACCCAGCGCTGGGCGGTTTCGCGCAGCATGATGGCTTGCGGGTCGAACCAGCGGCCCTGGTACAGCAGGCGGCCAAGGCGGCGGCCGTTGTCGCGGTACTGCTCGATGGTGTCTTCGTTGTGGATGCCGGTGATCAGGCGCTCGTAGGCGATGAACAGCAGCGCCAGGCCCGGGGCTTCGTAGATGCCGCGGCTCTTGGCTTCGATGATGCGGTTCTCGATCTGGTCGCTCATGCCCAGGCCATGGCGGCCGCCGATGCGGTTGGCTTCCATGAACAGGTCGACGCTGTTGGCGAAGGTCTGGCCGTTCAGCGCGACCGGCTGGCCTTCCTCGAAGCGCACGGTAACTTCCTCGCGCTTGACTTCCACGTCATCGCGCCAGAACTGCACGCCCATGATCGGCTGCACGATGCGGATGCCCGAATCCAGGTGCTCCAGGTCCTTGGCCTCGTGGGTGGCGCCCAGCATGTTGGAGTCGGTCGAGTACGCCTTTTCGGCCGACATCTTGTAATCGAAGCCGTTCTGGCGCATGAACTCCGACATCTCGGCGCGGCCGCCCAGTTCGTCGATGAACTGCTGGTCCAGCCACGGCTTGTAGATCTGCAGGCCGGGGTTGGTCAGGAGACCGTAGCGGTAGAAGCGTTCAATGTCATTGCCCTTGAACGTGCTGCCATCGCCCCAGATATTGACGCCATCTTCCTTCATCGCAGCAACCAGCATGGTGCCGGTGACGGCGCGGCCGATCGGGGTGGTGTTGAAGTAGGTGATGCCGGCGGTCGAGATATGGAACGCGCCGCACTGCATGGCGGCGATGCCTTCGGCCACCAGTTGCGTGCGGCAGTCGACCAGGCGGGCTTCCTCGGCGCCGTAGGCCTTGGCGCGGCGCGGGATGTCCTCGTAGTCGGGCTCGTCGGGCTGGCCCAGGTTGGCGGTGTAGGCGTAGGGGACAGCGCCCTTCTGGCGCATCCAGAGGAGTGCCGCGCTGGTGTCAAGGCCGCCGGAGAAGGCGATTCCGACGCGCTGGCCGGAAGGAATGTGCTGCAGGATGGTAGTCATCGCCAGAAAATCTAAGTGAATTTGTCGGCTCTTGGGCGGGCTTCCAATACGCGCGCCGGGGCGGCGGGAAGCACGGCGACGCGGCCGGCCGAGTCACGCGCCGCGTCAGTGCCAAACGCGAATTGTGACACGGCAGCGCCCACGCGCCAAACGCGGGGACTGGCGGGGGCGCCGGCGCCACCTGCATCCGGGCCCGCCGGACCATTCAAATCCCGCGAACGCGCCTTTCAAAACTCTCGACTGGTTCGCGCCAGGACCCCTCCCTATACTCCGCCGCACTGTTATCTGAAAGCGGAGTCGTCATGCTGCATCGTGCCCTGGAAGGAGTCCGGGTCCTGGACCTGTCGCGCATCCTGGCCGGTCCCTGGTGTACCCAGAACCTGGCCGACCTGGGCGCCGAGGTAACCAAGGTCGAGCACCCGGAGCGCGGCGACGATACCCGCGGCTGGGGCCCGCCCTACCTGGAAGCGCCCGAGGGCAGCGGCGACACCCGGCGCCTGTCCGGCTACTTCATCTGCTGCAACCGCGGCAAGCGCTCGGTCGCGATCGACTACGGCACGCCCGAGGGCGCGGCGCAGGTACGTGAGCTGGCGCGCGAGGCCGACGTGCTGGTCGAGAACTACAAGGTCGGCACGCTGCGCCGCTACGGGCTGGACTACGACACGCTCAAGGCGCTCAACCCGCGCCTGGTCTACCTGTCGATCACCGGCTTCGGCCAGAGCGGGCCGATGGCGGACAAACCCGGCTACGACTATGTATTCCAGGGCATGGGCGGGCTGATGAGCTACACCGGCCAGCCCGACGGCACGCCCGGCGCCGGGCCGCTGCGCACCGGCGTCGCCGTGGTCGACCTGAGCACCGGCATGTATGCCACCTCCGCAGTCCTGGCCGCGCTGTACCAGCGCCAGGCGACCGGGCTCGGTGCGCACCTGGATATCGCGCTGCTCGATGTCGCGGTGGCGATGAACGCCAACCAGGCTGCCAACTACCTGGTGTCGGGCCAGAACCCGCAGCGCAGCGGCAACGCTCATCCCAACTGCGCGCCCTATGAGGTGTTCCGCTGCGCCGACGGCCACCTGATCCTGGCGATCGGCAATGACAGCCAGTTTGCGCGCTTCTGCGCCGTTGCCGGCATGCCGGATCTTGCGCAGGACCCGCGCTATGCCACCAATTCCGCGCGCATCGAACACCTGCCCGCGCTGCGCGCCCTGCTGACCGATCTCTTCCCCACGCGCACCCGCGCTGCGTGGACCGATGCCTTCGATGCGGCCGGCGTGCCCTGGGGGCCGATCCACACCATGGCCGAAGTCTTCGCCCACCCGCAGGTCCAGCACCGCGGGCTGATGCAGATGGCCGAACACCCCGTCATGGGCCGCGTACCCATGGTGCGCAACCCGATGCTGGCCGGGCACGACCTGCCGCTGCCACCGCCGCCGCTGCTGGGCGAACACAGCCCGGCGGGCTGAACGGCGCGCAGCTACCCACGAGACCGAAAACACCGACACGGAGACACCGATGAAACCGACCTTCACCGCCATCGCGCTGCTGGCGGCATGCGCAAGCGGCGCCGCACATGCAAGCGCGTATCCCGACCGGCCGATCAAGCTGATCGTCCCCTACGCCGCCGGCGGCACCACCGACATCATTGCCCGCATCGTCGGCACGCGCCTGGGCCCGGTGCTGGGGCAACCGGTGGTGGTCGAGAACCGCCCGGGCGCCGGCGGCGCGGTCGGCAGCGCCTACGCGGCCAGGCAGCCGGCCGACGGCTACACGCTGGTGATGGAGGTGGAGAGCTCGCACGCCGTCAACCCCAACGTCTACCTGAAGACCGCCTATGACCCGGTCAAGGACTTCGCGCCGGTCAGCAACCTGGCCGACGTGCCCAACGTGCTGGTGGTCAACCCGGCATTCCCGGCCACGGACCTGCAGTCGTTCATCAAGCTGCTGAAGGCCAACCCGGGCAAGTACTCGTTCGGCTCGTCCGGCAACGGCGGACTGAGCCATATGAACGGCGAGCTGTTCATGAACGCCACCGGCACGCGCATGCTGCACGTGCCATACAAGGGCCTGGGCCCGGCGCTCAACGATGCGGTGGCAGGCCAGATCCAGGTGGTGTTCGACAATATCCCGTCGTCGTCTGGCCTGATCCAGGGCGGGCGCCTGAAGCCGCTGGCGGTCGCCGCGCAGCAGCGCCTGAAGGTGCTGCCCAATGTGCCGACCTATGCCGAGGCCGGCCTGCCGGCGATGAACAACCCGTCGTGGTTCGGCCTGGGCGCACCGGCGGGCACGCCCTCGGCCATTCTCGACAAGCTCAACGACGCCGTGCGCCAGGTATTGGCCGAGCCCGAGGTGATCGCCGCCATCGAGAAACAAGGTGCGATCCCGGCACCGAGTTCGCGCAAGGCCTTCGGCGACCTGATCCGGGCGCAGAATGCGCACTGGAAGCAAGTCGTCGAGGACATCCATTTCACCAGGCTCCAGTAAGCCACAAGGAACGACATGAGCGCACTTCAGCAAGAACCGCACGCCGGCGTCGAGATCGACGCGCGCGGCATCGCCACCGTCACCATCCGCGAGGCGGGCTCGCTCAATATCCTGAGCACGCCGGTGATCGCATCGCTCACGCGCGCCATCGAAGCGCTGGCCGGCAATGACGCGGTACGCGTGCTGGTGCTGCGCGGCGCCGGCGAGAAAGGCTTTGTCGGCGGTGCCGACATCAAGGAAATGGCCGCACTGGACCGCGCCAGCGCCGAGGCCTTCATCAGCGGCCTGCGCCGCCTGTGCGACGCCGTGCGCCACCTGCCGGTGCCGGTGATCGCGCGCATGCCGGGCTGGTGCCTGGGCGGCGGGCTGGAACTGGCGCTGGCGTGCGATATCCGCATCGCCGCCGACAACGCGCAGCTGGGCATGCCGGAAGTGAAGATCGGCATCCCGTCGGTGATCCACGCCGCGCTGATGCCGCGCCTGATCGGCAATGCGCGCACGGCGTGGATGCTGTTGACGGGCGAGATCACCGATGCCGCCGAGGCGCTGCAATGGGGGCTGGTGAGCCGCGTGGTGCCGCTGGCGGAGCTGGACCTGGAAATCGAACGCGTGGCCGCGCTGCTGGCCGGCTTCGGCCCGGTCGCGGTGCGCCAGCAGAAGCGCCTGCTGCGCGAGTGGGAAGATGCGCCGCTGGAAGTCTCGATCAACAACAGCGTGACCGAGTTCGGCAGCGCCTTCGACACCGGCGAGCCACAGCAGCACATGGCCACCTTCCTGAACCGCAAGCGCTGAAGCGCGGGGAAAGTGTTTACGGCGCCGTGGCTGCCACGGCGCCGCCTTCGCGCGTGGCCACCACGCGCGGATCGTTCAGCAGGAACTGCGCAAAGGCCTCGGCAAACGCCGGCAGCTTGCCGTCGGCGCGCACGATCAGGTTCAGTTCGCGCAGCGCCCACGGCTCTGCCAGCCGCACCCCCACCACGCGCGCCTCGCGCAGGGCCTGCGCCGCCACGCTGCGCGGTACCAGCGCCACCCCCACTCCGGCCTCGGCCAGCGACAACACCGCATCGAAGCTGTGCGCATGCAGCCGCACGTTGGGCCCCTTGCCCGCGCGCTGCGCCATGTCGCGCAGGAACAGGAAGTTGCTGCTGGTGCGGCTCATGCAGACAAAGTCGAAGGCCAGCGCCGCGCCGAAGCGCACTTCGGGCTCGCGCGCCAGCGGGTGATCCGCGGCCACCGCAAGGATCAGCTCGTCGCGCGCGTAGCGCACCGAGCGCACCCCGGTGGCTTCGCCGCCCGTCTGGAAATCGCCCGCCAGGATGCCGACATCGGCTTCATGGGCCGCCACCGCCGCCAGGATCGACTGGCTGGCGCGCTCCTCCAGGTCGATGTTCACATCCGGGTTGGCCAGCAGGAAGCGGCTCACGCTCGGGATGATGAAACCGTTGAGCGAACTGCTGTTGGCCAGCAGCCGGATATTGCCCTTCAGTCCGGCAGAAAAGCGTCCCACCTCGCCGTGCATGCGCTCGACGCCAAGCAACAGTTCGCGCACATGGACCAGCAGGGTTTCGCCGGCCGGCGTCAGCTCCATGCCGCGCGCGGTACGCACGAACAGCGGCGTGCCCATCGCGTGCTCCAGGTTCTTCAGCCGGTAGCTCGCCGCCGACGCGGTGATATGCGTGGCCGAAGCGCCACCTGACAGGCTTTGCGCATCGGCAATGGCCTGGAACAGGCGCAGGTCGGTCAGTTCGTAACGCAAGGCAACTCCGTTTGGGGCAGGACGGTCGAAAGGATTGGCGCTTGGTGGTGTCGCGGCCATTCTAGTGCAGCACCGTGGACATCCCGCCCGCCACCCGCTCCGCACACCCGCCGCCCATTTGATGTGGACGCCGTCCATTTTCTCTGCTAAGGTATTGTGGACGGCGTACACAAGAACGTGCGCCAGTTGCCAGCGCGCCGCCTGATTCGCGCGCCATGCCGATATCCACGGCCGCCCGAGCGGCGGCCTGCCTACAGGAGTTGTCATGCAAGTCCAGCCCTATCTGTTCTTCGAAGGCCGTTGCGATGAAGCCGTTGAGTTCTATAAGAAGATTCTCGGCGCCAAGGTCAACATGCGGATGACGTTCAAGGACAACCCGGAGGCCGGCAAGGGCGGCGAGGGTTGCCAGCCCGGCGCCGGCACCGAAGACAAGGTCATGCACATGGAGTTCCAGATCGGCGACAGCGTGATCATGGCCTCCGACGGCCGCTGCTCGAACCAGCCCGACTTCCATGGCTTCGCCCTGTCGATCAACTATCCTGACAAGGCTGCGGTCGAAAAGGCCTTCAACGGCCTGAAGGAAGGCGGCCAGGTAGTGATGCCGCTGGACAAGACTTTCTTTGCCGACCAGTTCGGCATGGTCACCGACCGCTTCGGCATCATGTGGATGCTGCTGTCGGCACCGAAGTAAGCCGCGCATCGCGCAGGTTTCCCGGCAGCGACGCGCCCCTTGAGCATAAGGGCTTACAATGCGCCGCCTGCCGGAGAAACCACGCCATGGACGATCGCATCAACGAACTCGAAATCAAGCTCGCCTTCCAGGAAGACCTGCTTGATACCCTGAACAGCACCGTGGCGCGCCAGCAGCAGCAGATCGACCTGCTGCAGGAGCAGTTCCGCGCGCTGTACCAGCAGGTGCGCAGCGCCGCCACCACCGCGGCCGAAGCCGATCCCCAGCAGGAAATCCCGCCGCACTACTGATCGACGCGGCCCGCGCCATGCAGGCCGATCGCCGATGTGACGGAACGCCACCCCGCCCGCGCGGTCTGACAGGCTGGCTCCATTCACCGCCGCCCTCGACAGGCGCGCCCCATCCGCCACATGCGTCTGAAACTCTCCCTGCTGATTGCCGCCGCCTGCGTCGCTGGTGCCTCCTCGGCGCTGGCCGGCTACAACATCTGGACCGGCGAGTACTCCCTCTCCCGGCAGGAACTGCAGACCGCGCTGGACCAGCGCTTCCCCGCCACGCTGCGCTACGCCGAAGTCGTCAGCGTGCAGCTCAGCCATCCCCGGCTGGTGCTGGACGAGGCCAACAACCGCGTCACCACCCATGTCGACGCACGCCTGACCAACGCCTTGCTGCCCTCCCCGCCGGTAGACGGCAAGCTCGCGCTGAACAGCGGCGTGCGCTACGACCCGGCCAAACGCGCGGTGCTGCTCGACAACCCGACCGTACAGCAGGTGGAAGTCGCCGGCATGGGGCAATACCGCGAACAGCTCAACGCCATCGGCGCTGTGGTTGCGCAGCAATTGCTGAAGGACTATCCGGTCTATACGTTCAAACCCGAAGAACTGCGCGTCGGCGGCAAGGACGTGGAGCCGGGGGCGATTACCGTGGGCAAGGATGAGGTGCGGGTGGAGGTGAAGCAGCGGTAGGCATAGCCTGCGGGCCAGGCTCGCTCCTTCTTCCTCTACCTCAACCCCGGCCACCTCTGAACACCACCC
>NZ_JBYTAH010000053.1:47754-57636 GCF_058787975.1 Cupriavidus sp. FW305-26 | reverse complement strand
CGTCTCCTGCCGCCCCCACCACCCGATAACCATGACCGCATTTTTCCATCGCCAGGACGGCGCGCTTGCCGTCGAGCAGGTGCCGCTGGCGCGCATCGCCGCTGAATTCGGCACGCCCACCTATGTGTACTCGCGCGCGGCGCTGACCGCTGCCTACCAGGCCTACGCCGCCGCCTGCCAGGGCCGCAAGGCGCAGGTCCAGTACGCCATGAAGGCAAACTCCAACCTGGCGGTGCTGCAGGTGTTTGCCAAGCTGGGCGCCGGCTTCGACATCGTCTCGGGCGGCGAACTCAAGCGCGTGCTGGCCGCCGGCGGCGACCCGCGCAAGGTAGTGTTCTCGGGCGTGGGCAAGAGCGCGGCGGAAATGGAACTGGCGCTGGCACATGACGTGCGTTGCTTCAATGTCGAGTCGATCCCCGAGCTGGACCGCCTCAACGAAGTGGCCGGCCGCGTGGGCAAGCGTGCGCGCGTGTCGCTGCGCATCAACCCGGACGTGGATGCCAAGACGCACCCGTATATCTCCACCGGCCTGAAGGGCAACAAGTTCGGCATCGCCTTCGAGGACGTGCTGCCGACCTACCGCGCCGCGGCCGCGCTGCCGCACCTGGAAGTGACTGGCATCGACTGCCATATCGGATCGCAGATCACCGAGGTCGAGCCCTATCTGGAAGCACTGGACAAGGTGCTGGACGTGGTCGAGGCGCTCGAGCGCGACGGCATCCGCCTGGAGCATATCGACGTGGGCGGCGGCCTGGGCATCACCTACACCGACGAAACCCCGCCGGACATCACCGGCTTTGCCACCACGCTGCTGGAACGCGTGGCCGCGCGCGGCCACGGCCACCGCGAGGTGCTGTTCGAGCCGGGCCGCTCGCTGGTGGGCAACGCCGGCGTGCTGCTGACGCAGGTGGAGTTCCTCAAGCCCGGCGCGGCCAAGAACTTCTGCATCGTCGATGCCGCCATGAACGACCTGGCACGCCCGGCCATGTACGAGGCCTACCACCGCATCGAGCCGGTGGTGCTGCGCGACGCGCAAGCGGCGACCTACGACATCGTCGGCCCGGTGTGCGAATCCGGTGACTGGCTCGGCCGCGACCGCGCGCTCGCGGTGCAGCCGGGCGACCTTCTGGCAGTGATGTCGGCCGGCGCCTACGGCTTCACCATGAGCTCCAACTACAACACCCGTCCGCGCGCCGCCGAAGTGATGGTCGATGGCGCCAGCGTGCACCTGGTGCGCGAGCGCGAACTGGTCGAGGACCTGTTCCGCGACGAGCGCCTGCTGCAGGACTAAGACCCCAAGCCCGGCCCGCCTACGCGGCGGGCTGGCGCGCCCCCGCGGGCTTGCGCAGCCGCCACCACAGCCGCATCCCCAGCAACACGAACACCACCGCCGCATAGATCGACACTTCGCCAAAGTCGTTCTTGCCCGCCTTGTGCCACCAGTAGTGCAGGATGGCCAGCACCGCAATCGCATAGACCAGCTTGTGCAGCGCCTGCCAGCGCTTGCCGCCCAGCCAGCGCACCATGCCATTGGTGGAAGTCAGCGCCAGCGGAATCATCAGCATGAAGGCGGTGAAACCCACCGTGATGAAGGGCCGCTTGTACACGTCCTTGATCATGTAGGCGAGGTCAAAGCCGCGGTCCACCCCGATCCACAGCAGGAAGTGCTGCAGGCCGTAGAAGAACGCGAACAGGCCCAGCATGCGCCGCAGCTTGATCAGCCAGTTCCAGCCAGTGAGGCGGCGCATCGGGGTGATGGTCAGCGTCAGGCACAGCATCACCAGCGTCCAGGTGCCGGTGGAGCGCGTCACGAATTCAAGCGGATTGGCGCCGAACTGCTCCGTGGCACCCAGGTACAGCAGCCGTACGAACGGCAGCAGCGCCAGCAGCCAGACCGCAAGCTTGAGCGCGCGCACGCGCTGCGGCGACAGCGTAGCCAGGCCGGCCGGCTTGCGCGCCGCCACGGCGGCGGCGCTGGTGGAAGAGGTAGCCATGCGCTCGCCTTGCATCAGAAGAACTTCTTCAGGTCCATGCCCTGGTACAGCGACGCCACCTGCTGGCCGTAGCCATTGAACGGCAGGGTCTTGCGCTTGGGTGCGAACAACGCGCCAAAGCCGCTGCCGCGCTCCTCGCCGATGCGGCGCTCGGTGGCCTGGCTCCAGCGCGGATGGTCCACGTCCGGATTCACGTTCGAATAGAAGCCGTATTCCTGCGGCGCGGCCAGGTTCCAGCTGGTGGGCGGCTGCTTGTCGACAAAGCGGATCTTCACGATCGACTTGGCGCTCTTGAAGCCGTACTTCCACGGCACCACCATGCGCACCGGCGCGCCGTTCTGGTTGGGCAGGACCTCGCCGTACAGGCCGAAGGTCAGCAGCGCCAGCGGGTGCATGGCCTCGTCCATGCGCAGGCCCTCGCTGTACGGCCAGTCGAGCACGCCGCTGCTGACGCCGGGCATCTGCTTCTTGTCGGCCAGCGTGATGAACTGGATGTACCTGGCACCAGGCTGCGGCTCGACGCGCCGGATCAGCTCGGCCAGCGGGTAGCCGACCCACGGGATCACCATCGACCAACCCTCCACGCAGCGCAGGCGGTAGACGCGCTCTTCCATTGCCGCCAGCTTCATCAGCTCGTCCAGGTCATAGACCTTGGGCTTCTTCACCAGCCCCTCCACCGACACCTGCCATGGGCGCGGGCGCAGCGTGCCGGCGTTGCGCGCCGGGTCGGACTTGTCGGTGCCAAATTCGTAGAAGTTGTTGTAGGTGGTGACGTCCTCGAAGGGCGTGCGCTTGTCGGTGATGACATAGGCGTTGTTGGGCGTGGCGGCCAGCTTCTGGCCGTGCTGCCCCTGCGCCAGGGCCTGGCGCGCAAACCACGGCGCCAGCGTGCTGCCGGCTGCGCCGGCCGCGGCCAGCGCCAGCATGCGGCGGCGCGCTTCGAAGACGTGACGGGGCGTGACCTCGCCGGCGGCGATATCGCCGCCGCGCAGCCATTTGGGGGAAGGGATCAGCATGGTTTTCCTCGTTGCCTGGCCGTGCCGGCGCCGGTCGCGCCCACACGCTTGCAGGATTGGACTCTGGCCTTGGTCGGAGAGTGCTGGCCAGTCCTGACAGTTTTTTGTGCCTGCGTCGGAATGCCGCGGGTCATGAGGCGCCAGGCGCACGCAATGTGCCGCCAGCACCTCGCGCGCGGCTATCCGCCCTGGTATTGCTGGTACACCATCTGAGCCACCGTGAGCAGCCGCGCCCGCTCCAGCGGGCCCGCCAGCGCAAAGCCCAGGTCGCGGTCGATCCAGTAGAAGGCCATCATCGGGTCGCGGCCGGCGGCTGGCCGCCTGGAGCCTGCGCCTGGCATGCGCTCGACGCGGAAGCCCGTATCGGGCGTGCCCTGTGCCATGCGCCGCAACTGCAGCGACAGGCGCGTACCGTCGTCCGCTTCATACATCAGGATGGCCGACGGGCCGCCTTCGGCCACGCCCAGGCGGCCGCCAATCAGGTGGAAGCCCTGCGCGCGCAGGTCCGGCACCTGCAGCGCCGTGCCCAGGCGCTTGGACAGCCATGCGATCAGATGGGCCTCTTCCGTCGCCGCGACTTCAACCGGGTGGCGCATTTCCGGAGCGTAGACCGCGTGCGTCGCCAGCGCCTCGCGCGCAAAGCGCTCGCCGGGCGCCAGCACCAGCGTGCTGCCGCCAAAGCGGTCATGTGCCAGCCAGCCGAGAGCGCCGCCCACCGCCAGCAGCGCCACCGACGCGCAGGTGGCCGCCAGCGCCATCGCCCATCGCGGCCTGGTTCGCGCGGCATTGCGCTTGCGATCTCCGTGCAGCCCCGGCGGCAAGGCCGCGAGCGGTACGGGTTCGTTCAGTACGGGATCCAGCGCCCCGTGCAGGGCATCGGCCTGCCTGCGCCAGACTGCGACCTGTGCCGCCGCCTCCGGGTGCTGCGCCAGGTACGCCTCCACGGCGGCGCGCCGCGCGCCGGAAAGCTGGCCATCGGCGTAGGCATGTAGATCGGCTTCGTGGATGGCGGACATCATTTCACCCGCTGCAGGGGCTTGCCGGAAGCTGCCGGCACGGCAGCGGGCGCCTTGCCGTCGAGCAGCCGCCGCATCTGCTCGCGCGACCGCGCCAGGCGCGACATCACCGTGCCCTGCGGAATATCGAGCACGCGCGCGGCCTCGGCGTACGTCAGTTGTTCCAGGCTGACCAGCAGCAGCACCGCGCGCTGCGCCTCCGGCAGTTGCGCCAGCGCCTGCACCAGGTCGCGGCGCAGGCCGGGGTCGTCAGCGGGGGCGCTGACCTCGGGCAGCGTCTCGGTGGTGACCACCAGTTCCTTCCTGCGCACGGTATTCAGGCGCAGGCGGTGCATCAGGGTCAGCAGCCACGGCAGCAGGCCATCGGCGCCGTCGCCCCACCAGGCGCCGGGGCGCAGGCGGAAGCGCCAGCGGTAGCGCAGCGCGCGCTCGAGCGTGTCCTGCACCAGGTCGTCGGCCAGCGCCGCGTCGCCGGTGAGGCCGCGCGCATGGCGCCGCAGCCGCGGCGCCAGCGCGACGAGCTGGCCGTCAAACCCTTCCATGCCGTGGCTGCGGTGGCTGCCGAAGCGTCAGGGCTTGGCCACGTGCCAGACGTTGTTGAGGTTGTCGCCGGTGCGGTCGCCCGGCTTGGCGTCCTTGGCAAAGCGGTACAGCGGCATGCCGCGGTACGCCCACTGCTTGCCGCCGTCATCGCGCGTGATGATGGTGTACTGGCCCGACGCATTGCTGCCAGGCGCGGCCATCAGCGGCGGCCAGTTGGTGGCGCACGGGCCATTGCAGGCGCTCTTGCCGCTGCCGGCGGTGTCGCGGTCGAAGGTGTACAGCGTCAGGCCCTGCGGATCGGTCAGCACGCCACTGGTCACCTTCACCGTGGGCGGCAAGTTGCCGGCGCCGCCGCCACCGCCCAGGCCCATGCCGGAACAACCGGCGAGCAGGACAGCCGCACAGCCGAGCGCGAGCGCGGCGGGACGAACGAGGGATGCTGCAGTGGTAAGACGCACACGTGCCATGATCTTGTTCTCCATGCAAACCGGTGCCGCCAGCCGGCACCGCTCCTCAAGTAAACACCGGATGTGACGCCTTTATTCCATGGGCATCCAGAAAAATTGAAAAAAGACGAAAAAAAACCTGCCCGGAGGCAGGTTCTTGCATTGCAGCATGGCGCCGCGTCACAGTTCGCCGTAGCTGTGCAGGCCCGACAGGAACATGTTGACGCCCAGGAACGCAAAGGTCGTCACCAGCAGGCCGACCAGCGCCCACCAGGCCGCCACCGTGCCGCGCAGGCCCTTCATCAGCCGCATGTGCAGCCACGCCGCGTAGTTCAGCCAGACGATCAGCGCCCAGGTTTCCTTCGGGTCCCAGCTCCAGTAGCCGCCCCAGGCCTCGGCCGCCCACAGCGCGCCCAGGATGGTGGCGATGGTGAAGAAGGCAAAGCCGACTGCAATGGCCTTGTACATCACATCATCGAGCAGTTCCAGCGATGGCAGGCGTTCGGCCAGGATGCCGCGCTGCTTGAGCAGGTAGGCCACCGAGACCATCGCCGCCAGCGCAAAGGTGCCGTAGCCGATAAAGTTGGCCGGCACGTGGATCTTCATCCACCAGCTTTGCAGCGCCGGCACCAGCGGCTGGATCTCCTGCGCATTGCGGCTGACCGTGTACCACAGCAGGAAGCCCACCGCGGCCGACACCACCAGCATCACGAACGGACCCAGCGCGCGCGTGGCGTAGCGGCCTTCGTAGTAGAGGTAGAACAGCGAAGTGATCAGCGTGAACAGCACGAACACTTCATAGAGGTTGGAAATGGGGATGTGGCCGATGTCCGTGCCGATCAGGTAGGACTCGTACCAGCGCACCAGCAGGCCGGTGAAGCCCAGCACCACCGCGCCCCAGCACAGCTTGCTGCCGATGCTGTAGCCCGTGTTCGAGCGCGCCGCCAGCCCGAGCCAGTAGAACAGCGTGGACAGGAACACCAGCGCGCTCATCCACAGGATGGCTGACTGGCTCGACAGGAAGTACTTCAGGAAGAAGGCCTGGTCCGCGCGCGCCAGCTGCCCCTGGTAGAGCTGGATCGCGAACAGCGACAGCGCGGTGAGCGCCAGCATCAGCGGGCGCACCGCCTTCCAGTGCCAGCCGAGCAGCGCGAAGGTAGGCACGGCGCCGATCAGCACGGCCTTGTCGTAGCCATCCATCCACTGCCCGTATTGCGACAGCGCCACGCCGGCGCCAACCGCCAGCGCCAGCGCAAAGAGCCAGTCCACCCAGGTCAGACGGCGCAGGAAGGAAGGTTCGAGATAGGCCTCGTCAGCGCCGGTGTCGGCGCGCGTGGTGCCGCGCATGGCGGGACCGGCCTGGTTCACATTTGAGGACATAGCGTACCTGCTCAATTCAGTGGGGGGTGCCGGCGGGCTCGGGCGCCTCGCTGCGGCCCCCTGCGGCGCGGCCGATATCGTCACGCAGCGCCGTGAATTCCTTTTCGAAATCCATCGTGCGGCGCTGGGTCGACATCGCCATCAGCACATGGCTGCCAGGCTCGGTGTCGCCCTCGGCGGGCTTGTCTTTCACCCAGATCCAGACCCGGCGCTCGCGTATATAGAACATCGCGAACACGCCCAGCACCAGCAGCAGACAGCCAAGATACACGATGTTCTTGCCCGGCGCACGGGTCAGCTGGAACACGCTGGCCTTGATCTCCTTGAAGTCGTCGAGCTGCAGGAACACCGGCGCGCCGTAGAAGAAACTGTCCGACAGCGCGTTGATGGCCTGCTGCAGGAAGGTGCCGCTCTGGGCGCTGTTGGCCACCACCGGCAGCTTGTCCTGGGCGCGCGCCAGCTGCCACAGCTCCCACATCGAACCGTTCAGGATCTTCAGGAGCACGTCGGCGGCCTTCTGCTGCTCGGCCGGGGGCACGGATTTCTCGAGAAAGGCGGCGATCGCGGTGAAACCGCCCGGGGGCGAATCCGGCGTGGGCCGCGTGGCGCCGGCGAACAGGTCGAGCGCACGCAGCGAGCTTTCGGCCAGCTGGCGGCGCAGGTCGGCCTTGTCATCGCCCGGCATCGACGCCAGCGCAAAGCGACGCGCGGCTTCGCCGCGCAGCGCGCGGTCCTGCAGCGCGGCGCGCAGGCGCATCCAGTCGGCCACGCTGCCCTGGTCGTCGGCGGGGATGCGCAGATAGCGGAATGGTTCGCTGGGCGATTCACGCATGCCGGCCAGGAACACCGACTGGCCGTCCATCTGCACCGGCACCATGTAGTTGTTGAACTCGCGCGCCTGGCCGGTGCGGTCGCGCAGCTTGTACTGCACCGACGGGCCGACATTGCGCAGCGTCTTGGCGCGGTCGGTGCTGGCGGCGGCGCCCAGGTGCTTTTCCAGGGTCTCGTTGAACGATTTGCGCGCCACGCCACGCGCGTCGGGCTTGCCCGAGGCATCGGTGACGTTCTCGATATTCATCAGCCGGAAGTCGCTGAACTCGACCGTCAGGCCATCGCTGTCGGCGCTGGTGCCGGTGCCCGCCAGCGGCTTGTTGCCGCCCACCGCGCCATCGATGGTGAAGGTGGCGTGGCCGCTGCCCTGCATCGGGTAGCCGACGAACTTCAGGCGCGAGCCGCCGTCCTCGAAGCTGGACTGGTAGATGGCGATGCCGTCGACGATCAGCGGCTCGTTCACCTTGATGGTGGCCTCGGTCTGCTTGCCGGTGGCGCGGTCGGTCACGATCACGTCCGAGGCAAACAGCTTGGGCATGCCGGTCTCGTAGAAATCGACCTTGAACTTCTTGAGCGTGATCGCGAAAGGCAGGTCCTGCACCAGCGCGCCGTCCGAGATGTTCAGGATAGCGGTGGAGACGGTCGAGCCCTCGGGCACGTAGGCGTTGCCGCGAAAGCCCGGGTTGCTCGCCGACAGCCGGTGCTGCGGCGGGATCTCGCTGATGACCGCGTTGCCGCTGATCGGGGTCTTGCCGCCCAGCCACATCTGCGCGCGGATCAGCAGGTCGCCGTCCAGCAGGCCGCCAATACAGATCACCACGATGGCGGTGTGCGCCAGGATATAGCCGGCCTTGTTGGCCGCGCCGGCCTTGGCCGCCAGCAGGGTGGCGCCGTCATGCTCGACCGCCTTGAGGCGGTAGCCGCGGTTGCGCAGCAGCGCCGACAGGCGGCTCACCGCCTCGGTGCGCGGGCGCGCGCCGTCGAATTCGCCGCGGTGATGGAAGGCGCGCAGGCTGCGCTCGCGCACATGGTCCTTCCACGAGCGCATGTCCGCCACCATCCTGGGCGCATTGCGGATCAGGCAAAGGCTGGTCGACACCACCAGGAAGGCCAGGATCAGCAGGAACCACCAGGAACCGTAGACCTTCTGCAGCGACAGCGTGTGGAACACATCGGCCCAGAACGGCCCGAACTGGTTGACGTAGTTGGGATACGGCTCGTTCTGCTTGAGCACGGTGCCGATCACGCTGGCGATGGAGATCACCGTCAGCAGCGCGATCGCGAAGCGCATCGAGGACAACAATTCGACCGCGTCGCGCAGCACGCGGTGAGAGGTCTTCAGGTGCAGCCCTGAAGTGGAAGCGGTCGACATGTGCAGGGAAACCTAAAACAACGTGCGGCTGGAAATGAAAAAAGGGCGGACATGCTTTGGCAAGCAGGCCACCCTTTTCGATTGTGACAGGCGCGTTCGGTTGCATGCCGCGGCCCCCCCGCCGGAACGGGGGACCGCCAAACCAACGCGCCGGCGCCTGGCGGGCGCCAGCGGAGTCGCGGAATCGTTATCGAACGCCGGCGACGTAATCCGCCACCGCCTTGATCTCGGCATCCGACATCTTGGCGGCGATGGTCGTCATGACCGGGTTGTTCTTGCGGGTGCCCTGGCGGAATGCCACCAGTTGTGCCTCGGTATAGTCCGCCCACTGGCCGCCGATGCGCGGGTACTGGGCGGGGATGCCGGCCGCAGTAGGACCGTGGCAGGCGGCGCAGGCGGGCACGCCCTTGGCTGCGATGCCGCCGCGGTAGATCTTCTGGCCGGCTTCGATGGTGTCCTTGTTCTTGGCGGTGGCCGGCTTGAGCGACTGCTTGGCCAGGTAGGCGCCGACGTTGCGCATTTCCTCGTCGGTCAGCACCGACGCCATCGGCACCATGATCGCGTTGTTGCGTGCCTTGGACTTGAAGTCGGCCAGCTGCTTGTGGACGTACTCGGGATGCTGGGCGGCCAGCTTCGGGTTGGCGGCGGCGGCACTGTTGCCGGCGGCGCCGTGGCAGCTCAGGCAGGCGGGCACATTGCGGTCGGGGGCACCTTGCGTGTACAGCGTTTCACCCTTGGCCGGGTCAGCCTTTGCGGCGGCCTGCTCTGCGGCAGATGCCATTCCGGAAAGGGCGGCGGCAGGAACGGCCAAAGCCAGGACACCCAGAATCTTCGCAATGCGGTTCATTCGCACACCTTCTCTGAATTGTTTTGGATACCGTGATGCGTGCCGCCCCGGCGCTTTGCCGGCGGTGAGGACGCGCCGGTGCAAAGGCTGGTATCGTGGCGACCCGCGCGCGGCTGACCGATCCGCAAAGCGCTGGCCGTGGCGGCAGACCCCGCCAGCCCGCTCCCGCAGCCGCCGCACCCTCCGGTGCAACGCGCAATGCGGGGCAAAGGCCCTGCCCACGATGGAACGACACACTAGGCTTCCCGCCCGGACGACGGCAGCCGAGGCACGCGGCCATGGATGCCACGCGTCACCCGTTCAGGAGACCGTAAACCGGCGTATTGTACAATAAGTTATGTGCCGGATTGATGCCTTGCGCCTTGTCATGCCCCTTTCGGGCTGCGCCAGATCAACCCCGGCGGGCGGCCCAGGCCGCCAGCCATCCCACCCTGGCG
>NZ_JBYTAH010000053.1:0-47744 GCF_058787975.1 Cupriavidus sp. FW305-26 | reverse complement strand
GCCCCGGCATGCGCAATGCGCACAGCCTCCGCGGCCCGCCCCACCGCTCTAGCGCATGTCCCTTCTTCACCAGGCCCGCTTCTTCATCACCGTGAACCACCTGCGCGACCTGCCCGCCACGGCCGTGCCGGAGGTGGCGTTCGCCGGCCGCTCCAACGCCGGCAAGTCCACGGCCATCAACATCCTGTGCAACCAGAAGCGGCTGGCGTTCTCGTCGCGCACCCCCGGGCGCACGCAGCACATCAACTATTTCTCGGTGGCGCCGGTCAAGGCGCCCGACCCGCTCGCCTTCCTGGTCGACCTGCCCGGCTACGGCTATGCCGAGGTCTCGGGCTCGGCCAAGTACCACTGGCAGGGGCTGCTGAGCGACTATGTGCAGACGCGCCAGCAACTGTCCGGCCTGATCCTGATGATGGACGCGCGCCGTCCGTTCACGGATCTCGATTGCCAGATGGTGGAGTGGTTCCTGCCGACGGGGCGCCCCATCCACGTGCTGCTGACCAAGGCCGACAAGCTGACCAACAGCGACAACGCCAAGGCGCTGCGCGAGACCCGCAAGATGCTGCAGGGCTACGCCGAGCAGATGGAAACACCGGTGCCGATGACGGCACAGCTCTTCTCCAGCCTGAAGCGCCGCGGCATCGAAGAGGCGCAGGGCGTGATCGCCGGCTGGCTCAACCTGCCGGAAGCGCAGAAGGCCGAAGCCCGGTCCGCAGCGGAGAAGAGCGAGCCGCCTGCTGCCGATCCCGCAGAGTAATCACCAGGTCAGCACGCAAAAAAAAGCCCCGCTGCAAGCAACGGGGACAAACTTTCCCGCCGCTGGGGCGGGTACCCGCTCAGGGAGGAGTAGCGGGGGACACCGCGCCACGCAGGGCGCAACGCAAAGTGTCCGCGAGTATGATAGCGGGCACGCTCAAAAGTTTAGTTTTTCTTCGGCCAGCGGCTTTGGACCGCGCTTTGCCGCGCGCGCCGTGCTTGCCGGCCCGCTTTCCTGTCCAGCCCTACAGTCAAGAAGCCCGCCATGTCCACCTTCCCCGAATACCGCCCGCGCCGCATGCGCCGCGATGATTTCTCCCGCCGCATGATGCGCGAGCATCGCCTGTCGCCGGACAACCTGATCTACCCCGTCTTCATCCTTGACGGCCAGAACCAGCGCCAGGCGGTGGCGTCGATGCCGGGCGTCGAGCGCGTGTCGGTCGACCTGCTGATGCCGGTGGCCGAAGACTGCGTCAAGCTGGGCATCCCGGTGATCGCGCTGTTCCCGGTGATCGACCCGTCGCTGAAGACGCCGGACGGCATCGAGGCCACCAACCCCGAGGGCCTGGTGCCACGTGCCGTGCGCGCGCTCAAGGACCGCTTCCCCGAGCTCGGCGTGCTCTGCGACGTGGCGCTCGACCCGTACACCAGCCACGGCCAGGACGGTGTGCTGGACGACAACGGCTACGTCATCAACGATGTGACCGTCGAGATCCTGGTGCGCCAGGCATTGGCACAGGCCGAAGCCGGTGTCGACATCGTGGCCCCGTCCGACATGATGGATGGCCGCATCGGCGCGGTGCGCACCGCGCTGGAAGACAACGGCCATATCCATACGCGCATCATGGCGTACTCGGCCAAGTATGCGTCGGCGTTCTACGGCCCCTTCCGCGACGCGGTGGGCTCGGCCGCCAACCTGGGCAAGGGCAACAAGATGACCTACCAGATGGATCCGGCCAATACCGACGAGGCCCTGCGCGAGGTGGCACAGGACATCCTGGAAGGCGCCGACATGGTGATGGTCAAGCCCGGCATGCCGTACCTGGACATCGTGCGCCGCGTGAAGGACGAGTTCCGCTTCCCCACCTACGTCTACCAGGTCAGCGGCGAATACGCGATGCTCAAGGCCGCCGCGCAGAACGGCTGGCTGGACCACGACAAGGTGATGATGGAATCGCTGCTGGCCTTCCGCCGCGCCGGCGCCGACGGCATCCTGACCTATTTCGCGCGCGACGCCGCGCGGCTGCTGACGGCCTGAGCGGCTAACCGACAGAGCGCCTATGGAACTGCTAGGCTTCTCGGCCAGCCAGGTACACCCGCTCGCCTCGCTCACCGAGGCGGGCAACTTCCTCGGCGGCAATGCCGCGTCGCTGTTCGTCTGGGCGGATTTCTCCACCGAAGAAGTCACCGCCGCGCCGGATGCCTGGCGCGAGAGCATGCGCCAGCTTGCCGGCGCGCCGATCCTGGACCTGCACCTGGCCGACGCCACCAATGCCGCGCATCCGTCGTATTTCGACACGACCAATGCGTACGACATGGTGATCTTCCGCAAGCTCACCTTCGAGACCAGCCGCGCCATCGCCGAGGCCGAGCCGCAGGACCCTGTGGCCGGCACGGCGAAGCCGTCCGCTGCCGAGTCCGCCGCCCGCCAGAAGCGCTATCCGCCCGGCTTCCTCCCGGCACTGGCCAAGATCGACACCCAGCCGGTCACGTTTTTCGTGTTCGACACGGTGCTGGTCACGGTGCGCTCGGGGCAATCGCGCACCGTTGACCAGGTGCGCCAGCGTCTGATCGAGCTATGCCAGGCACCACGCCCGCAGGCCACGCCCGTGCGTGGCAATGGCCAGCCGCTGCTCCACGGCGTGCGCCCGCCCAGCCGGCCCGAGGACCTGATGCTGCGCCTGCTCAATGCGATGGTCGACCGTTACCTGGAACTGCGCGCGCCGCTGACGCGCCAGCTCGACCGCTGGCAGCGCGCGCTGCTCAATTCGCGCCGCAGCTTCTCAAGCTGGGAGGGACTGCTGGATGCCCGCATCCAGCTGCGCAAGCTGGAGCACCTGAGCGAAGAGCAACGCGACGCGCTGCAGGAATTCCGCGACAGCCTGCTCGACAACCGCTTCAGCAGCGACCAGCCCGGCGGCCCGGCCAATGCGCCGGGGCGTGACGAGGTGCTGCTGGTGCGCATCAACGACGTGATGGAGCATATCCAGCGCGTGCTGGCGCACGCGCGCCGGCTGGAGGATTCGATCGAGTCGGCGGTGCAGATCCACTTCTCCGCGGTGGCGCACCGGACCAACCGCACCATGCGCGCGCTGACGCTGATCACGGCGCTGTTCATGCCGCTGACGCTGATCACCGGTGTCTTCGGCATGAACTTCGACCGCATGCCCTGGCTGCGCGAGCCGCACGGGTTCTGGTGGTCGATCGGCCTGATGGGCGCCGTGGCGCTGGGGCTGGCCGCGCTGTGGGCGCTGGGGCGGCGGCTGGAACGGTAGCCACCGCGCAGCACTAGGTACGCGTCAGGTGCTGGTACGCGTGCCGAAGGCCCGCTCCAGGCTTTCCAGGAAGCGGTTGGCCGACTGGTAGCCGATCACGCGCACCGGGCGCTCGCGCCCGTCAGGCCCGAACAGGATGATGCCGGGCGGCCCGAACAGGCCGAAGCGCTTGAGCAGCGCCTTGTCGTCGGCATTGTTGGCGGTCACGTCCGCCTGCAGCAGCACGATCTCGGACAGCCGCGCGCGCACGCGCGGATCGACGAAGGTCATGCGCTCCATTTCCTTGCAGCTGACGCACCAGTCGGCGTAGAAATCCAGCAGCACCGGTTTGCCTGCGGCGGCGGCCTGCGCCACGCGGGCATCGAGCTCGGCCACGCTGCGCACGCGCTCGAAGCGCACCGCCTGTGCGCCGGCAGCGGCTTCCGCGCCACCGCGTGCCACGCTCAAGTGCGACAGCGGCTGCAGCGGATCGCGCCCGCCCGAAGCCACGCCGATCAGCACGATGGCCGCTGCGATCGCGAACAGCACGCCCACGCCCTTGCCCACCCGCGCCAGGTTGCGCGGATCCGGGCCCAGGCCGTCAAAGGCGCCCAGGAATACCGCCGCCACCAGCAGCAGCGCCGCCAGCGCCAGCATCGAGGCCCAGGCCGGCAGCACCGGCCCCAGCATCCACAGTGCCACACCCAGCAGCAGGAAGCCGAAGAAGCGCTTGGTGACCTCCATCCAGCGCCCGGCCCGCGGCAGCAGATTGCCCGCGCCCACGCCCACCAGCACCAGCGGCACGCCCATGCCGAGCGCCATGGCGAACAGCGCCGCGCCGCCGATCACGGCGTCGCGGGATTGCGCGATATAGGCCAGCGCCCCGGCCAGCGGCGCGGTGACGCAGGGCCCGACGATCAGCGCCGAGATCGCGCCCATTGCCGCCGCACCCGCCACCTGGCCGCCCTGGCGGCGGTTCGACGATTCGGTCAGGCGGGTCTGCCAGCGCTGCGGCAGTTGCAGCTCGTACAGCCCGAACATCGACAGCGCCAGGGCCACCATCAGCGCTGCGAACAGGCCCAGCACCCACGGTGTCTGCAGCGCGGCCGACAGGCCCTCGCCCAGCAGCCCGGCAGCCACGCCGACCGCGGTGTACACCACCGCCATGCCCAGCACGTAGGCCAGCGACACCACCAGCGCACGGCCGCGCGTGACGTGCTCGCCCACCACGATCGAGGACAGGATCGGCACCATCGGCAGCACGCATGGAGTGAACGTCAGCAGCAGGCCCAGGCCGAAGAACAGCGCGGCGATCAGGGCCAGGTTGCGGCTCGCCAGCGCGCCGGCGATGCGGTCGCTGTCGTCGGCGCGCAGCACCGCGGGGGCGGCTGGCGCAGGGGCAGGCACGGCCGCCGGCGCATCCGAGCGCCCGCGCTTGCCGAACAGGTCGGCCAGCCCGCTGCCGCCGACCTTGTACACGCTCTCCATCGGCGGATAGCACAGGCCCTTGTCGGCGCAGCCCTGCGAGGTGACCGTCAGCGACCACTTGCCGTCGGCCGGCGCCGCCTCCACCGGCACGCGGATGACCACGCTGTCGCGGTAGGTCTCCATCTCCTTGCCGAAGGTCTCGTCGAACTTGACCTTGCCCGGCGGATACGCCGGCATTCCCAGCTTCACGTCGGCGGGTTGCGCGGCAAAGGCGAAGCGCTCGCGGTACATGTAGTAGCCGGGGGCAACCTCGAAGCGTACCTCGACAGTCTTGTCGTCAAGCTGGCTCGCGGCGAAGCGGAAGGCCTGCTCCGGCGGCAGGAAGTCGTCTTCGGTGGCGGCATGCGCGCCGCCCGCCAGGCACACCCAGGCCAATGCCGCCAGCAGCGCTGCGGCAATATGCCGCGCCCAGACCTGCCCGCGCGCGCGCTCCGGAAGTGCCAAACCGATTGTCATCTCGCTGTTTCCTGTCTGTCTTGAACTGGGGGGGCGGCGTACCTGCTGCTGCGCTGCGGGCGCGGTTGCCCCTACTTTGCCGGCCCTGAGGCGGTCTCGGTCTCGCTGCTGACCCAGGCCAGGTACGGCGCGTAACCGGCCGTCACCGGCCACGCTATGAGTTCCGGCACGTCGTAGGGGTGATGTTGCCGGATCACGGCCTCCAGCGCAGCGTAACGTGCACGCGTGGTCTTGATCAGCAGCGGCCACTCCTGCGCGCGCTCCAGCTTGCCCTGCCACCAGTACTCGGACTCGACCGGCGCCAGGCGGTTCACGCAGGCGGCGGCGCGCGCCTCCAGCACTACCTGCGACAGGTGCGCCGCGGTCTCGGCATCTGGAGTATTGGTGATCACGACGATCACCTCGGCCGGATCGCCCGGGGCGCCGGCATCCGGCTGGCTGGCATGGCTTTGCATCGACATCTCCTTGCGGCAGGCACGGCGGCGGCCCAAAAACAAAAGAGCCAGGCAGATGCCTGGCTCGATTGTAAGCGGTGTGCCCGTACCCGTCGCCGCAGCGGCGGGCGGGAAACTACCTTATTCCGCGGCTTCTTCAGCCGGGGCTTCGGTGATTTCCGGACGATCCACCAGTTCGACCAGCGCCATCGGCGCATTGTCGCCCTGACGGAAACCGAACTTCAGGATGCGGGTGTAGCCGCCCGGACGGGTGGCGTAGCGCGGGCCCAGTTCGGTGAACAGCTTGGTGACCATGTCGCGGTCGCGCAGACGGGCGAAAGCCAGGCGGCGGTTGGCAACGGTGTCCTTCTTGGCCAGCGTGATCAGCGGCTCGACAACCTTGCGCAGTTCCTTGGCCTTGGGCACGGTGGTCTTGATCAGCTCGTGCTGGAACAGCGAGTTGGACATGTTGCGCAGCATCGCGAGACGGTGCGACGAGGTGCGGTTCAGTTTCCGCAGACCATGACGGTGACGCATGATGATTCCTTTCAGTTAAGTGTTTGACCAGCTCTTCTATCGTCCGATGCGGCTGGACGCGGGCCGGTAGTCATACGAGCCCTGGCACGAAGCCAGGGCGGTTACCGCGGTGCGGGACCAATGCCCCGCGCCACAATTACTTCTCCAGACCTGCGGGCGGCCAGTTCTCGAGCTTCATGCCGAGGGTCAGGCCACGCGATGCGAGGACTTCCTTGATCTCGTTGAGCGACTTGCGACCCAGGTTCGGGGTCTTGAGCAGTTCGTTCTCGGTACGCTGGATCAGGTCGCCGATGTAGTAGATGTTCTCGGCCTTCAGGCAGTTGGCCGAACGCACCGTCAGCTCCAGGTCGTCGACCGGGCGCAGCAGGATCGGATCGATCTGCGGCGTGCGGCTCGATGCAGCCTCGGCTGCCGACTCGGTGCCTTCCAGCGCGGCGAACACGGACAGCTGGTCGACCAGGATGCGGGCCGACTGGCGGATCGCTTCCTCGGGCGAGATCACGCCGTCGGTTTCGATGTTCATCACCAGCTTGTCCAGGTCGGTACGCTGTTCCACGCGAGCGGATTCAACCGCGTACGAGACGCGGCGCACCGGCGAGAACGAAGCGTCCAGCACGATGCGGCCGATGACCTTGCCCGACTCGTCGCCGAACTTGCGCACGTTGCCCGGCACATAGCCGCGGCCTTGCTCGACCTTGATCTGCATGTCCAGCTTGCCGCCGGCGGACAGATGGGCGATCACGTGGTTCGGGTTGATGATCTCGACGTCGTGCGGCAGCTCGATATCGGCAGCCGTGACCACGCCTTCGCCATCCTTGCGCAGCGACACCGTGACTTCGTCGCGGTTGTGCAGCTTGAACACCACGCCCTTCAGATTGAGCAGCAGGTTGACGACGTCTTCCTGCACGCCGTCGATGGTGGAATACTCGTGGACCACCCCAGCGATCGTGACTTCGGTCGGTGCATAGCCGACCATCGACGACAGCAGCACGCGACGCAGGGCGTTACCGAGCGTATGGCCGTAGCCGCGCTCGAACGGCTCCATCACGACTTTGGCGTGATGGTCGCCCAGAGGCTCGACGGCGATGATTTTTGGCTTGAGGAGTGCTGTTTGCATTAGGTTGTCCTTTTCAATACCCTCGGCTCGTTACACCGATAAGGCTGACGTTTGGAACCTGAAAATCCCATCGCGAGATGGGCGAAGCCCGACCGCGCGTACAGCGCGTCGGGCTGGAAGGGAAGCTTTGCGGCGAACGCAAGCTCTGGGCCGTTCCGCTCGCGTGATTAACGCGAGTACAGTTCGACGATCAGGCTTTCGTTGATGTCGCCCGAGATATCGGCGCGATCCGGCACTTGCTTGAAGGTACCTTCGAACTTCTTCGAATCCACCGCCACCCAGGTCGGGAAGCCCGACTGCTCGGCCAGCGACAGCGCTTCAGCGATACGGACTTGCTTCTTCGACTGTTCGCGGATGGTGACGACGTCGCCAGACTTGATCTGGGCCGACGGCACGTTCAGGGTCTGACCGTTCACCAGGATCGCCTTGTGCGACACCAGCTGGCGCGCTTCAGCGCGGGTCGAGCCAAAGCCCATGCGGTACACAACGTTGTCCAGGCGCGATTCCAGCAGTTGCAGCAGGTTTTCGCCGGTGTTGCCCTTGCGGCGGTCGGCTTCGGCGAAGTAGCGGCGGAACTGGCGCTCGAGCACACCATAGATGCGCTTGACCTTCTGCTTTTCACGCAGCTGGTTGCCGTAGTCGGAGGTGCGTGCACCCGAGGTGCGGCCGTGCTGGCCCGGCTTGCTGTCCAGCTTGCACTTGTCGGCGAGCGAGCGACGGGCGCTCTTCAGGAACAGGTCGGTGCCTTCACGGCGGGAAAGTTTGGCCTTCGGGCCGGTATAACGTGCCACGTTGTCTTCCTTTGATCGATCGCGACGCCTTCAAGACGCGCCGCGAGTCCGTCAACGCAGTACTTCCGCAGTGCAATTCTGCACCCGGGGAGACCGTGACGGACGGTGGGCTTATTAAGCGCGCCCCGTTGCCGGGTACGACGCTGCAAGCATTTACAGTGCGCCGGCATGGGAATGTGCCGCAAGAGACATTCCCTCGACGCAAAACGAAAACCTGCCGCATTAAAATGCAGCAGGTCAACGCGCGATACTACCATATCCGAAACCGGCAGGTAAACCCACCGGGCCCGGACACACCAACGCTCAGATGCGGCGGCGCTTCGGCGGACGGCAGCCGTTGTGCGGAATCGGCGTGACGTCTTCGATGATCGCGATCTTGATGCCCAGCGCGTTCAGCGCGCGGACAGCCGATTCACGACCCGGGCCGGGGCCCTTGATGCGCACTTCCAGGTTCTTGATGCCCTGGTCTTGCGCCACGCGACCGGCGTTCTCGGCAGCAACCTGGGCAGCGAACGGGGTCGACTTGCGCGAACCCTTGAAGCCCTGGCCACCGGCGGTCGCCCACGACAGGGCGTTGCCCTGGCGGTCGGTGATCGTGATGATGGTGTTGTTGAACGAGGCGTGGACGTGCGCAATGCCGTCGGCAACGTTCTTCTTGACCTTTTTACGCGCGCGAGCGGCGTTATTCGGACCTTTTGCCATTAGTTTCTTCCTCTGCCTTCGGCTTTACTTCTTCAGAGCCACGCCGGCCTTGCGCGGACCCTTGCGGGTGCGGGCATTGGTCCGGGTACGCTGACCGCGCATGGGCAGGCCCTTGCGGTGACGCATGCCACGATAGCAACCAAGGTCCATCAGACGCTTGATGTTCATCGTGGTTTCACGACGCAGGTCACCCTCGACCGTGACCTTGCCCACTTCGTCACGAAGCTTTTCCAGGTCGGCGTCGGTCAGATCCTTGACCTTCTTGTCAAACGGTACACCGGTGGCCTCGCAAATCTTGCGAGCGCGCGAGCGGCCGACACCATAAATGGCCGTCAGGCCGATTTCGGTGTGCTTGTGGTTCGGGATGTTAACCCCTGCGATACGTGCCATTCGTCAATCCTCTTTCCGATTAGCCTTGGCGTTGCTTGTGGCGGGGATCCGACGAGCAGATCACGCGCACGACACCGTTGCGCTTGATGATTTTGCAGTTGCGGCAAATGCGCTTAACAGAAGCCAGCACTTTCATAATTTTCCTCTTCCTTCAATTCCTGTTCGCTCACTTCGTCCGGAAGACGATTCGTGCGCGCGACAGATCATATGGGGTCAGCTCGACCGTCACCTTGTCACCCGGAAGAATCCGGATGTAGTTCATTCGCATCTTGCCGGAGATATGGCCCAGTACTACATGGCCATTTTCCAACTTGACCCGGAACGTCGCATTGGGAAGGTTTTCCAGGACCTCCCCCTGCATCTGGATGACGTCGTCTTTTGCCATACCTAGCCTGTACCGATCCGAAGTCAGCGCAAGGTCAGATTGCCCTTGAAATTCGCCTTCTTCAGCAGCGACTCATATTGCTGCGACATCACGTAAGACTGAACCTGAGCCATGAAGTCCATCGTGACGACCACGATGATCAGCAGCGAGGTTCCGCCAAAGTAGAACGGAACGTTCCACCGCAGCACCAGGAATTCCGGCAACAGGCAGACCAGTGTGATATAGACCGCACCAGCCAGCGTCAGGCGCACCAGAATCTTGTCGATATAGCGCGTCGTCTGCTCGCCCGGACGAATGCCCGGAATGAAGGCACCGCTTTTCTTCAGGTTGTCTGCCACTTCACGGCTGTTGTACACCAGGGCCGTGTAAAAGAAGCAGAAAAATACAATCGCAGCAGCGTACAGCAGGATGTAGACCGGCTGGCCCGGCGACAGCGTGGCAGCCAGGTCCTTGATGAACCCGCCAACCGAGCCCGTCGCATCGGACGTGAACCAGCCCGCGATCGTCGCCGGGAACAGGATGATCGACGATGCGAAGATCGGCGGAATCACCCCTGCCATGTTCAGCTTCAGCGGCAGGTGCGACGACTGGCCGCCGTACACCTTGTTGCCGACCTGACGCTTGGCATAGTTCACCAGGATCTTGCGCTGGCCTCGCTCGACGAACACCACGGCGAAGGTCACACCGATCACGATCGCCACGATGAAAATCGCCGCGATGATGCTCATGGAACCCGTGCGGACCAGTTCGAACAGTCCGCCGATCGCGTTGGGCAGGCCCGCCGCGATACCGCCGAAGATGATGATCGAGATGCCGTTGCCCAGACCACGCTCGGTGATCTGCTCACCCAGCCACATCAGGAACATCGTGCCGGTCACCAGCGTAATCACTGCCGTGGCCCGGAACATCAGGCCCGGATCCAGCACCAGCCCAGGCTGCGACTCCAGCGCCACCGCAATCGACAGCGCCTGGAACGTGGCCAGGACCACGGTGCCGTAGCGCGTGTACTGCGTGATCTTGCGTTGCCCTGCCTGCCCTTCCTTCTTCAGC
Source organism: Cupriavidus sp. FW305-26 (assembly GCF_058787975.1). NCBI lineage: Bacteria > Pseudomonadati > Pseudomonadota > Betaproteobacteria > Burkholderiales > Burkholderiaceae > Cupriavidus > Cupriavidus sp. FW305-26. The sequence continues at coordinate 37,164 of NZ_JBYTAH010000053.1, read as the reverse complement.
GCCTCCAGCTGCGGCAGCACGATCGTCAGCAACTGCATGATGATCGACGCCGAGATGTACGGCATGATGCCGAGCGCGAAGACGGTAAAGCGCGACAGCGCCCCGCCCGAGAACAGGTTGAACATCCCGAGGATGCCACCCGACTGACTCTGGAAAAGCTTCGCAAGCTGCTCCGGATCGATACCGGGCACCGGAATATGAGCGCCGATGCGGTATACGATCAGGGCCAGCACCAGGAACATCAGCCGGCGCTTGAGGTCGCCGTACTTCGCCGTGTTCCTGGCTTGCGCGCTTGCATTGGGTTTCGCCGTGGCCAAACGATGCTCCGACTATAACTGCCTATGCTGCGATAAATGCCTGTCAGGCTGCGATCTGGCCGCCGGCGGCTTCGATCGCGGCCTTGGCGCCAGCGGTGGCGCCCAGACCCTTGATCGTCACCTTGCGGGTCAGTTCGCCAGCCTTGATGACCTTGGCGCTCTTGACCAGCTCGCCCACCAGGCCAGCTTGCTTCAGGACCAGCAGGTCGACTTCGGCCGCTTCCAGGCGCTCGATGTCACGCAGCGTGACTTCGGCGTTGAACGCCTTGGTCAGCGAGGTGAAGCCGCGCTTGGGCAGGCGACGATACAGCGGCATTTGACCGCCTTCGAAGCCCACCTTGTGGAAGCCGCCCGAACGCGACTTCTGACCCTTGTGACCGCGACCGGCAGTCTTGCCCAGGCCGGAGCCGATACCGCGACCGACGCGACGCTTGGCGTGCTTCGAACCGGCGGCCGGTTTCAGGTTGTTCAGTTGCATCTTGCTCTCCGAGTTCCCGGTATCAGGCCAGAACCTTGACCAGGTACGAGACCTTGTTGATCATGCCGCGCACAGCGGGCGTGTCCTGCAGCTCCGACACCGAGTTGATGCGGCGCAGGCCCAGGCCACGAACAGTGGCGCGATGATCCTCGCGCGTGCCGATCAGGCTGCGCACGAGTTGCACTTTTACGGTTTTCTGCGACATTGCGTTCACCTTAACCCAGGATGTCTTCGACCGACTTGCCACGCTTTGCGGCGATTTCGCCCGGCGTGCTCATCTTCTGAAGGCCGTCCAGCGTGGCGCGAACCATGTTGTACGGGTTGGTGGAGCCGTGCGACTTGGTCACCACGTTGGTGACGCCCATCACTTCGAAGATCGCGCGCATCGGGCCGCCGGCGATCACGCCGGTACCTTCCTTGGCGGGCATCATCAGCACCTTGGCGGCGCCGTGCTTGCCAACGACTTCGTGTTGCAGCGTGCCGTTCTTCAGCGAGACCTTGACCATCTTGCGACGGGCTTCGTCCATTGCCTTCTGAACAGCAACCGGCACTTCCTTAGCCTTGCCCTTGCCCATGCCGATGCGGCCATCGCCGTCACCAACCACGGTCAGCGCAGCGAAACCGAGAATCCGGCCACCCTTCACCACCTTGGTGACGCGGTTGACCGAGATCATCTTCTCGCGGAGGCCGTCGTCGCGTTCGTCCTGTTGGACTTTTGCTTGCATCTTTGCCATGACGTATCTCTCTCTATGCGCTTAGAACTTCAGGCCGGCTTCGCGGGCGGCGTCTGCCAGGGCCTTGACGCGGCCATGGAAACGGAAGCCGGCGCGATCGAACGCGACAGTTTCCACGCCGGCAGCCTTCGCCTTCTCGGCGATGCGCTTGCCAACCACGGTGGCGGCAGCGGCGGTAGCGCCCTTGCCATCCAGTTCCTTGCGCACTTCCACCTCGGCGGTCGACGCGGAAGCCAGCACCTTGGTGCCGCACTCCGAGAAAACCTGGGCGTAAATATGCGAATTCGTACGGAACACGGTCAGACGATTGACTTTCATCTCCGCGATCTTGGCGCGGGTCTGACGTGCACGGCGCAAACGAGCGTCTTTCTTGTTCATCATTGCACCCCTTACTTCTTCTTGGTTTCCTTCAGGATGACGCGCTCGTCCGAGTAACGCACACCCTTGCCCTTGTAGGGCTCAGGCGGGCGGTACGCGCGGACTTCCGCGGCAACCTGACCGACTTTCTGCTTGTCCGCACCCTTGATGATGATCTCGGTCTGCGTCGGCGTTTCCGCCTTCACGCCTTCCGGCATCTCATGGATCACGTCGTGCGAGAAACCAAGCTGGAGCTTCAGCGCAGCGCCTTGCAGCTGGGCACGATAGCCCACGCCGACGAGGTTCAGCTTGCGCTCGAAACCGGTGGTTACGCCCTTGACCATGTTGGCCACCAGAGCACGCATGGTGCCCTGCAGAGCGTTTGCTTCACGCGATTCGTCAGCCGGGCTGAAGGTCAGCGTGTCGTTCTCGACATTGACCTTGACCAGGCTGTGAATCGGCTGCGACAGCGTACCGAGCGGGCCCTTTACGGAGAGCACGCCAGCCGCCACGTTCACTTCCGCGCCCTTGGGGAGCGCGATGGGAGCCTTACCTACACGGGACATGGTTCTCTCCTTAAGCGACGTAGCAGAGAACTTCGCCGCCCACGCCAGTGGCGCGAGCCTTGCGGTCGGTCATCAGACCCTGCGGGGTCGAAATGATCGCCACACCCAGGCCGTTCATCACTTGCGGGATGTCGCTGCGGCCCTTGTACACGCGCAGGCCGGGCTTCGAGACGCGCTCAATGCGCTCGATGACCGGACGGCCGGCGTAGTACTTGAGACCGATGCTCAGTTGTGCCTTGCCGCCATCTTCCTGGACGGCGTAGTCGTCGATGTAGCCTTCGTCCTTCAGGACCTTGGCGATTGCCACTTTCAGCTTCGACGACGGCATGACAACCGACGCTTTCTGCACGCCCTGGGCGTTGCGGATGCGCGTCAGCATATCGGCGATAGGATCGCTCATGCTCATACTGTTTCTCCTGTAGCCTGTGCGTAATTACCAGCTGGCTTTCGTCAGACCCGGGATTTCGCCCTTGAAGGCGATTTCGCGAATCTTGTTACGCGCCAGGCCAAACTTGCGGAAGGTACCGCGGGGACGACCGGTGATCGCGCAGCGGTTACGCTGGCGAGTCGGGTTCGCGTTGCGCGGGAGCTGTTGCAGCTCGAGACGCGCGCTGTAACGCTCTTCTTCCGACTTCTCTTGGTCATCGATAATGGCCTTGAGGTTGGCGCGCTTGGCGGCATACTTCGCCACCAGCTTGGCGCGCTTCTTCTCACGTTCAATCAGAGCCAGTTTAGCCACGGTTACCCCTTAATTGCGGAACGGGAACTTGAACGCACCGAGGAGTGCCTTGGCTTCCTCGTCGTTCTTTGCCGTCGTCGTGATGCTGATGTTCAGACCACGCAGTGCGTCGATCTTGTCGTACTCGATTTCGGGGAAAATGATCTGCTCTTTCACACCGATGTTGTAGTTGCCACGACCGTCGAACGACCGGCCCGACACACCACGGAAGTCACGCACGCGCGGCAGGGCCACGGTAACGAAACGATCGAGGAATTCGAACATGCGCTCGCCGCGCAGGGTCACCATCGCACCGATGGGGTAGCCCTGACGGATCTTGAAGCCGGCGATAGCCTTCTTGGCCTTCGTCACGACCGGCTTCTGACCGGCGATCTTGGTCAGGTCGCCGACGGCGTTCTCAATGATCTTCTTGTCATTGATGGCTTCGCCAAGACCCATGTTCAGGGTGATCTTGGTGATGCGCGGCACTTCCATGACCGACTTGTAGCCGAACTGTTCGATCAGCTTCGGCACAACCTGTTCTTTGTAAAACTCTTGCAGACGTGCTGCCATGCTCAACTCCTATACGTGCCCAGAATCAAGCTGCCACGACGGCGCCGGTGGTCTTCAGCACGCGCACGCGCTTGCCGTCTTCCACCTTGATGCCGACGCGCGACGGCTTGCCATTGGCATCCACGAGCGCAACGTTGGAAATATGCAGGGGCATGACCTTGTCGACCACACCACCGGTAGTGCCCAGCATCGGGTTCGGGCGGGCATGCTTCTTGGCGATGTTCACGCCTTGCACCGCAACCTTGTCGCCCAGGACGGCTTGCACGGTACCGCGCTTGCCCTTGTCCTTGCCGGTCAGCACAATGACTTCGTCGCCTTTGCGAATCTTGTTCATGGCGGCTCCTTACAGCACTTCCGGAGCGAGCGACACGATCTTCATGAAGCGCTCGGTACGGAGTTCACGAGTCACCGGCCCGAAGATACGGGTGCCGATCGGCTCGAGCTTGTTGTTCAGCAGGACGGCGGCGTTGCCGTCGAACTTGATCAGCGAACCGTCAGCGCGGCGCACGCCCTTGGCGGTACGCACGACGACGGCGTTGTAGATGTCGCCCTTCTTCACGCGACCGCGCGGCGCTGCGTCCTTGACGGTCACCTTGATGATGTCGCCAACGCTTGCGTAGCGGCGCTTGGAGCCACCCAGCACCTTGATGCACAGCACTTCGCGCGCACCAGTGTTATCGGCTACTTCGAGCCGGCTTTCTGTCTGAATCATGGTGTTTGTCTTCCCAACTTAATCCGTCAGGTGCAAAAAGCGCCCATCGGTCAGTCTTGGTCCCGTCGGCTCCGGCATTGCGCCAGCTCCGTATGGGTTGATCAACTTTGAAGTCGGTAGGAACCAGGCGATCTCAACTATTTGTTGAGGGCGCTCGGTCCTGGCTCGCTTCACAGGCCCGCCCGGGTGGTAATGCAAAGGCGAACGCAACAAAGCGGAAGTCCAGGATTATAGCTACATAATCCTGGACTTGCAAGTCAAGCTAAGAACGTGTTGTTCTTAGATGACGCGTGCAGCCTCTACCAGCCGGGAAACCACCCAGGACTTGGTCCGCGACAGCGGACGGCCTTCCTGGATCTCGACCTTGTCGCCTTCCTTGTACTGGTTGGCTTCGTCGTGTGCGTGGTACTTCTTCGAACGCAGCACGTACTTGCCGTACAGAGGATGCTTGACGCGGTTTTCCACCAAGACCGTAACGGTCTTGTCCATCTTGTCGCTCACGACACGGCCGACCAGGGTACGGCGAAGCGACTTTTCCGTTTGTGCAGCTTCAGTCATTTCGCGTTTGCCTTTTGAGTCAGCACGGTTTGCACACGCGCGATGTCCTTGCGAACCTTCTTCAGCTGGCTGGTGTTCTGCAGCTGTTGGGTCGCCTTTTGCATGCGCAGGCTAAATTGGGCCTTCAGCAGCTCGGAGAGCTCCTGGTTCAGCCCGGCGGCGTCCTTGCCGCGAAGTTCGGATGCTTTCATCCCTGCTCTCCTTACGTCCCGACCTGGCGCACCACGAAATTGGTGGCGATCGGCAGCTTGGCGGCCGCGAGGCGGAACGCCTCACGTGCCAGGTCTTCGCTCACGCCATCCATTTCGTACAGCATCTTACCCGGCTGGATTTCAGCCACGTAGTACTCCGGATTGCCCTTACCGTTACCCATACGGACTTCGGCAGGCTTCTTCGAGATCGGCTTGTCCGGGAAAATCCGGATCCAGATGCGGCCGCCACGCTTGATGTGGCGGGTCATCGCACGACGTGCCGACTCGATCTGACGAGCGGTCAGGCGGCCACGGCCCATGGCCTTCAGGCCGAATTCGCCGAAAGACACGGCGTTACCACGGGTAGCCTTACCCGTGTTGCGGCCTTTCTGCTCCTTGCGGTATTTTCTGCGCTTAGGTTGCAGCATCGTTATTCTCCACTCTTCGCATCTGCGCCAGGCGCAGCGCGGCGACCGGCACCGGCACCGCCGCGGCGGTTGCCACCCGGACGGCCTTCACCTTCACGGCGGCGGCCTTCCGGACGACCCGGGCGACGACGACGGTCGTCCTGCGGCTCTTCCACCACCGGCGCGTCGTTGCGGCCGAGGTGATCACCCTTGTAGACCCACACCTTGACACCGATGATGCCGTAGGTGGTTTCTGCTTCGGAGAAGCCGTAGTCGATGTCGGCGCGCAGGGTGTGCAGGGGCACACGGCCTTCGCGGTACCACTCGGTACGTGCGATTTCGATACCGTTCAGACGGCCGGCGCTCATGATCTTGATACCCTGGGCGCCCAGGCGCATCGCGTTCTGCATGGCGCGCTTCATGGCGCGGCGGAACATGATGCGGCGCTCGAGCTGCTGGGTGATCGAATCGGCGATCAGCTGAGCATCGGTTTCCGGCTTGCGGATTTCCTCGATGTTCACGTGCACGGGCACGCCCATGCGACGCTGCAGTTCAGCCTTGAGCAGTTCGATGTCCTCACCCTTCTTGCCGATCACCACGCCCGGACGCGAGCTGTAAATGGTGATGCGTGCATTGCGGGCGGGGCGCTCGATCACGACGCGGCCAACCGATGCGTTCTTCAGCTTCTTCTTCAGGAAGTCTCGAACTTCAATGTCTTCCTTCAGCATGCCGGCGAACTTCGTGTTGCTGGCGTACCAGCGCGAAGCCCAGTTACGGCTGACAGCCAGGCGGAAGCCAGTCGGATGAATCTTCTGTCCCATCGTGACTCCTTAGTTGCCGAGCGTCACAGTGATGTGACAGGTTTGTTTCTCGATGCGGTTGCCGCGGCCCTTCGCCCGTGCGGTGAAGCGCTTGAGCGAGGTTGCCTTGTCGACGAAGATCGATTTGACCTTCAGTTCGTCGATGTCGGCGCCTTCGTTGTGCTCAGCGTTGGCGATGGCCGATTCGACCACCTTCTTCACGATCCCGGCAGCCTTTTTCGGGCTGAACGTCAGGACATTGAGCGCGCGCTCGATCGGCAGACCACGGATCTGGTCAGCGACCAGGCGCGTCTTCTGGGCGGAGATGCGGGCACCGCGATGAATCGCTTTCACTTCCATGATGGCACCTTACCTCTTCGCTTTCTTGTCAGCCGCGTGGCCCTTGAACGTGCGGGTAATCGCAAATTCACCGAGCTTGTGGCCAACCATGTTTTCCGTAACGTACACCGGCACGTGTTGACGGCCGTTGTGAACGGCGATCGTCAGGCCAATGAACTCCGGCAGAATGGTCGAGCGACGCGACCAAGTCTTGATGGGCTTCTTGTCCTTGCCGCTCGATGCGACTTCCACCTTCTTCAGCAGGTGGGCGTCGCAGAACGGACCCTTTTTAGCGGAACGAGTCATATCTTTAGCTCCTACCTACCGATTAACGCTTGTGGCGCTTCTGGACGATCATGCTGTCCGTGCGCTTGTTGCTGCGGGTACGGTAACCCTTGGCCGGGGTACCCCACGGCGAAACCGGATCGCGACCAGCAGCGGTCTTGCCTTCACCACCACCGTGCGGGTGGTCGACCGGGTTCATCACGACACCACGGACCGTCGGGCGGATACCGCGCCAGCGGGTCGCACCGGCCTTGCCGATGACGCGCAGGCTGTGCTCTTCGTTGCCCACTTCACCGATGGTGGCGCGGCACTCGATGTGCACGCGGCGCACTTCACCGGAGCGCAGGCGAACCTGGGCGTACAGGCCTTCACGAGCCAGCAGCACGGCGGAACCGCCGGCGGCACGTGCGATCTGCGAACCCTTGCCAGGCAGCATTTCCACGTTGTTGATCGTGGTACCGACCGGAATGTTGCGGATCGGCAAGTTGTTACCGGCCTTGATCGGCGCTTCCGAGCCGTTCATCAGCGGTTGGCCGGCAACCATGCCCTTGGTGGCGATGATGTAGCGGCGCTCGCCGTCGGCGAACAGCACCAGCGCGATATTGGCGCTGCGGTTCGGATCGTATTCCAGGCGCTCGACGCGGGCGGGGATGCCGTCCTTGTCGTTGCGCTTGAAGTCGACCACGCGGTAGTGGTGCTTATGACCACCGCCCTTGTGGCGGGTGGTGATATGACCGTTGTTGTTACGGCCCGACTTCTGGAATTGCTTTTCCAGCAGCGGAGCGTGCGGGGCGCCCTTGTGAAGGTCCTTGTTGACCACCTTCACCATCGAGCGACGACCCGGGGAAGTCGGCTTGGTCTTGACGAGTGCCATGATTACTTGGCCTCCGCTTCAAAATTGATTTCCTGACCCGGCTTCAGCGAAACGTAGGCCTTCTTCACGTGGTTGCGACGCCCCATGAAACGGCCAAAACGCTTCTGCTTGCCCTTCTGGTTCAGGATCTGAACGGACTGCACCTCGACCTTGAACAGCAGTTCGACGGCGGCCTTCACTTCTGCCTTGTTGGCATCGCGGGCCACTTCGAACACGACTTGTTCATTCTTGTCGGCGACCAGGGTTGCCTTTTCGGAAACCACCGGCGCGAGCAGCACCTGCATCAAACGATGATCGTTCTTGGCTACTTGCGTCATTTCAGCAACTCCTCGATCTGCGCGACGGCTGCCTTGGTCACCAGCACCTTCTTGTAGTGCACGAGCGACAGCGGATCAGCCTGGCGCGGCTCGACAACTGCCACGTGCGGCAGGTTGCGCGAAGCCAGGTAGAGGTTTTCGTCGAGGCTGTCGGTGATGATCAGCACCGAGTCCAGGCCCATGGCCTTGAACTTGTCGGCCAAGAGCTTGGTCTTGGGCGCGTCGACAGTGAAACCGTCCACCACGTTGATACGACCTTCACGTGCGAGCTGCGAGTAAATCGAGCGCATGCCGGCACGGAACATCTTCTTGTTGACCTTCTGGGTGAAGTTCTCTTCCGGCGAATTCGGGAAGATACGGCCGCCCCCGCGCCACAGCGGCGAGGAAGACATACCGGCACGAGCACGGCCCGTACCCTTCTGGCGCCACGGCTTCTTGGTCGTGTGCTTGACCTCTTCACGATCCTTCTGCTTACGGTTACCGCTGCGAGCGTTGGCCTGGTAAGCGACGACGATCTGGTGAACGAGGGCTTCGTTGTAGTCACGGCCGAACACTTCGGGCGAAGCGTCAACGCCCGCGCCGATCTGGCCATTGTCCTGGAGGAGCTTGAGTTCCATTACATGCGCTCCTTAAGCTTTGGCTTTGGCCTTGACGGCCGGGGTAACGATGACCTTGCCGTTCTTGGAGCCGGGGATGGCGCCCTTGACCAGCAGCAGCTTGCGCTCTGCGTCGATCTTGGCGATTTCCAGGTTCTGCACGGTGCGGGTGACATCGCCCAGGTGACCGGTCATGCGCTTGCCCGGGAACACGCGGCCCGGATCCTGCGCCATACCGATCGAGCCCGGCACGTTGTGCGAGCGCGAGTTACCGTGGGTGGCACGGCCGGAGGCGAAGTGATAGCGCTTGATGGTACCGGCGTAGCCCTTACCGATGGTCACGCCCTGCACGTCGATCTTCTGACCGACTTCGAACAGGTCGACCGACAGCGAACCGCCAGCTTGCAGTTCGGCAGCCTTGGCTGCATCGATAAGGAATTCGCGGATGATTTCGCCGGCTTCCACGCCGGCTTTGGCGAGATGACCCGCCAGCGGCTTGGTAACGCGGCTTGCGCGTCGTGCGCCGAAGGTGACTTGAACCGCGGTATAACCGTCGGTCTCGTCCGTCTTGATTTGCGTCACGCGGTTGTCGCCGACCTCGACCACGGTAACGGGAATTGCTTCACCGTCGTCCGTGAAAATACGGGTCATGCCAACCTTGCGACCTACAAGGCCAAGGCTCATGGTTTGCTCCATTCCCAGCTGCGATTGGCCGGGGCTGATTGATACACGAAAACTGTGTTTGCTGTGGGCTTGCGCTAAAGAAGACTGCGCGCGGCCAAAGTGGCCAGCCCGCTACCCGAGGAAACGGGTAGCCTTACACTATATCGCAGCGGTTTGGAAAGGGCAATATGAATTGCGGATTCGCCTGCAGGGTTGTAGGCAGGCGTGCCGCAGTAGTGGCGCTTGCGTGACTTGGGGTGTGGTGTGGAGGCGACGGGCGGTAGTTGAAGTGCCGCGAAGCGCATCCGGGGGATGGTTGCTCAGGCGGCGAGGCGCACGAAATCGCCGCCATAGAATACCAGCGGTTCGCCCTCCCCTGCCTCGAATGCCTCGACGGCGCCGACAATCAGCAGATGATCGCCTACCGGGTCGGCCCGCTCCACGCGGCAGGCCAGGGTCGCCAGTGCTTCGTCCAGGTAGGGCACGCCGCGCTCGCAGCGCCCGTGGGCGACGCCCGCGAACTTGTCCGCCACCGGCGTGGCGAAGCGGCGCGCCAGTTCGCCATGGCCGGCGCGCAGGATGCTGACGCCGAAAGGCGCGCCGGGCACGAACAGGCCCGCATTCGGCGAGTGCAGCGCCAGGCTCCACAGGATCAGCGGCGGCGCCAGCGACAGCGAGGCAAACGAGTTCACCGTCAAGCCGACGGGCCGGCCCTGCGCCCCGCAGGCGCCGATGACGGCCACGCCGGTGGCATAGCGGCCGCAAACCCGGCGCAGTTCGCGGGGATCATGGACGGAAGTGGCGGGCGTGGCGGCGTGCATGTCAGGCGGCCTCGGCGACGTACTGGTTGATCAGCTGGTGGCAGGCCTGTGGATCCAGCCACCACGGGAAATAGTCCGGCGGATTGTCGAAACCGTTGGCGATGCGCGCGGCCAGTGCCGGCGCCTGCCCCGCGGCGCCCAGCAGCGCCAGGATATGCGGCGGCGGCGGGGTCAGCAGCGAGTTGGTCCACGCCACCACGTCGCCCGCGTACTGCCAGTACTGGTCGAAGGTGCGCTCCATCCAGTCCTGGTCGAAGGGCTGGTCGCCGCGTGCCAGGATCGCATCGAGATAGACCTTGCAGCATTTGGCGGCGTTGTTCGAACCCTGCCCCGTGATCGGGTCGTTGACCACCACGGCATCGGCCATGCCGAACACCAGCCGCCCGGACGGCAGCGTCAGCACCGGCTTGCGCACCGTTGGCGCGAAGCGTCCGGCAAGGATGCCGTTGTCGTCGGTCAGCGCGACCCGCTCACAGCGCTCGGCCTCCCATGGCAGGTAGGTCTGCAGGATGCGCTGGCTTTCCGCCAGGTGCTGCGCCGGCGTGCGCGCCTCGGCCCAACGGTCCATCGGGCCGCCCGGGATGCCTTCGAACACCATGATCTCGCACGGCCCCGACAGCGTCAGCGCGGGGAAGACGAAGTATTCACCCACGCCCGGGATCAGGTTGAAGCAAACCCGCGAGAACGGCGTGCGCGGCTGCATGCCGGTCACATATGTCAGCGCCAGCGCGCGCTGCGGCTTGTCGAACGGGCTGCGGGAGGCATCGCGCTCGAAGCGGCTGACGATCTCGCCCTTGCCGGCGGCCAGCAGCACCAGGTCATGCTCGCGGGTCAGGTCCTCCAGTTCATCCAGGCCGACATCGGCGATGCGCAGGTCGCCGCCGCGCGCAACGAAGGCCTCCATCCACGCGGGCATCTTCAGGCGCTGGTCCACCGCCTGTGCCGGGCGGTCCAGCGGCGCGGCCCAGTCGATCGCGCGGGCACCGGCCTGCTCGGGATGCGGCACGGCCAGGCCGATGCCCTCCACCGGCGGGCAGGCATCGTCCCACCAGTTCAGCCCGAGCTCGCGCTCGGCCTGCAGCGCGCGGTCGAACATGCACTGGCTGGACATGACTTTCCCGCCGCGGATCTGCTCGGGGGTCCGGTTGGACAGCAGCGTGACCCGGTAGCCGTTGGCTTGCAGCCCGAGGGCCATTTGCAGGCCCGACTGGCCGGCTCCGACGATGGCGATGCGTTGGCTCATGACGTTTTCTCCTGAAGGATCGTTCGGCGGCGTTCAGCCGGCCAGCTTGCCGATGGCGGGCACGTTCTGCTCCGGCCCCATGGCGGAATAGCCGCCGTCGACGGCATAGTCGGCACCGGTGACGAAGCTGGCATGGTCGGAACAGAGGAAGAGCACCACCTGGGCCACCTCGTCGGGCTCGCCGACGCGGCCCAGCAGGTGGAACGGCGCGGCCACCGCATCGGTGCGGGCACGGTTGCCGCCGCTGACCTCGTCCATCAGCCGGCACCAGGTCCAGCCCGGCGACACCGCGTTGACGCGGATGCGGTCCGGCGCCAGGTCCATCGCCATGCTGCGCGTCAGCTGCGCGATGGCGGCTTTCGACACCGGGTAGAGCCAGCGCCCGGTCTGCGCCACGTTGGCAGAGATGCTGGTGAAATTGACGATCGCACCGCCGCCGCGCGCCCGCATATGCGGGTGCACCGCCTGCGCCAGCATCACGCCCGACACCACGTTGACGTCGAGCGCCGCCAGCCAGTCGGCACGATTCGAGCGGAAGCCGTCATCGAGATAGGTGCAGGCCAGGTTGACCAGGCAGTCCACGCCGCCAAAGCGCTGCACCACCTGCGCCACGGCATCGCGAACCTGCTCGTCACGCGTGATGTCGGTGGCGATGAAGAGCGCGTTCGCCCCCAGCTGCGCGGCCACGCGCTCGCCGTTGGCGGCATCGATGTCGAAGATCGCCACGCGCGCGCCGGCCTCGACAAAGGCCCGCGCCACGCCGGCACCGATCAGCGTGGCGCCGCCGGTGACAATGGCCACCTTGCCCTGCAGTCCTTTCATGCTTGTCTCCTGTGCCGGCACAGCCGGCGATGGTTGCGGGCGGGCCTCTGCGGGCCCGTTCCGGATCGATGCGGCGGGCGCAGCCTATTTGCCTTCGCTCTGCTGCCAGCGCGCCATCAGTGTGTTCGACGGCAGGGTCTCGTCCAGCAGCTTGCGCGCGGTCTCCACGCCCGCGACCGGCAAACCCGCCGGATCCAGCTTGCCGATCTGCACCAGCACGCTGGCCTGGTCCCAGTAGATATGCTCGTGGTACAGCTTGTCGCCGCGGAACTTGACGATGGCGATCAGCGGGATCTCCACGCGCTTGCCGGTGGGCGGCACGCCGGGCAGCATCCAGTCGATCTCGCAGCTATGCGTGAAGCAGAACAGCATCTCGTCGACGATCTGCGTGGCCCCGACCGTGCGCGACAGCGGGATCAGCGTGGTGTCGGGCGGATTGCTGTGCACGAAATGGTGCTGGTAGAAACGCCGCAGCTGCGCGTAGCCGACCCCGCCGGTCATGGTCGGGATATGGTTCACATAGGGCTGCGGCACCATCGTCGCCATGGTGGCGTCGACATCGCGGGTGGCAAATTCGTATTCGCAGTGCTTGTCCCACAGCGCGGAGAAATCGTAGTGCGGACCCATTTCACCGCGCAGCGCCGCGATCGAGCGCTGGTGCGCCATCAGCGCCGAGGGCTTGTCGAAGTGCTCGCCACCGGTGCGGGCAAAGGCATGGTCGACGCCGGCGTAGACGTAGACCTCGATGTTCTCGCGCCCGGCCAGGGCTGCGCGGATCGCAGCCTGCGCCTGCGGCGGGCAGAATCCGTCTTTCTCGGCGATATGCAGCACCAGGCGGCCGCGCACGTTGGCGGCTTCGCCCAGCGCGTGCTCGATGCCCACGCCGTAGTACGCCACCGCACAGGCCACGTCGGGCAGCCGGCAGGCCGCCAGGTAGGCCAGCTTGCCGCCCAGGCAGAAGCCCAGCACGCCGGTCTGGCCGACGCATTCCGGCCGCGCACGCAGCGCTTCAAGCGCGGCGCCCACATCCTGCACGCCCGCGGCTTCGTCGAACTGCTGGTACAGGCCCAGCGCCCGCTGGAAGTCCTCGCCGCGGTCGGTCAGCTCGATCCCGGGCGCGATGCGCCAGAACAGGTCGGGCACCAGCACCGTATAGCCCTCCTCGGCGTAGTAGTCCGCCACCTGCCGCATGGTCGCGTTGACGCCGAAGATCTCCTGGCACAACACGATGCCCGGGCCCTTGCCTGCCGCCGGGGCGGCGAGATAACCGCTGAAACTGCCTTCGGGGGTCTGGATCTGGATGGTCTGGCCCATGGCCTGCGCTCCTTGTCGTTCTCTTTCCGGTGTCTGGTGGGGCTGCCGTGCTGGCTTCCATAATGGTGGCTCCGCACCGCAGCAAACTAGCCGCTGGGCGCAGCGGCTATCCGATTAGTGCAGGAAACTTCGGGCTCGGTCAACGCCGCAGCGCAGACGGCGAGGCCATCCGCTATAGTGGATCGCGTGGGAAACCGTGCCCCGGCCGTCATGCCGGGCCGGCCCCGGAATCAGCGGCGCGCACGGTCACCGGCAGCGCCGCGGCCCCGCCAGAGGAGCGAGACAATGCAGCTGCCCCCCGCCGCCGGACCGCTGGCGAGCGCCCTGCTCGGCGATCCCGCCCGGTGCGTGTTCGCCTCGACCGACCTGGCCGAGACGCGCGCCGCCGTCGGGCGCGTGTTCAAGCCGCACCGGCTCGAGATACGCGGCACCCGCTTGCAGGCACGCATGCATCATGCGCCGCTTGGCGCGGTCTCGTTCAACCGCCTCGCCTACGGCGCCGACGTCACCATCGACCCCGGCCCGCTCGGCGACTTCCTGCTGGTGCAGATGCCGCTGCAAGGACAGGCCGAGATCCGCTGCGGCGACCAGCACATCGTTTCCACGCCCGACTGCGCTTCGGTGCTGACGCCCAGCGATGCGCTGGCCATGCGCTGGAGCGCCGACAACGACCAGTTGATCGTGCGCATCGAACGCAGTGCGCTGGAACGCATCTGCGCGGCCCATCTGGGCCGGCGGTCCGAGCGGCCGCTGCGCTTTGCGCTCGGCATGGCCTGGCGCAGCGGCGCGTGGTATGAGCTGATGCGCTATCTCGCCGCGATGCTGGCAACCGCGCCCGAGACCGCACGCCATCCGCTGACCGCCTGCCAGCTGGAACAGCTGGTGATCGGCACGCTGCTGACGTCGCAGCCGCACAGCCTGTCGGATGCATTGCGCGAGCACGGCAAGCCGCTGGCACCGCGCCATGTGAAAGTGGTGGAGGAATATATTCACGCAAACGCCGCGGCGGAGCTGACCCCCGCCGTGCTGGCCGAGGTTGCCGGCGTCAGCGTACGCAGCCTGTTCGCCGGCTTCCGCGAGCATCGCGGCACCGGGCCGATGGCCTACCTGCGCATGGTGCGGCTGGAGCGCGTGCGGCACGACCTGCTTAACGTCGCGTCGGTGTCGTCAGTGAGCGCGGCCGCGCTGCGCTGGGGCTTTGCCCATCTGGGGCGGTTCAGCGCGGAATACCGGCGCGCGTTCGGGGAGTGCCCCGCGCAGACCTTGCGGCGGCGCGGAGCGGGCTAGGCTTGTGTGAATTCAGTGCTGCCGCTTCGGGCAGCCGCCGCGATCGCTCAGCTCATCGCGCAACTGTAGCTGGCGCGGCAGGGGAGCAATCCGGGGAGCAAGGCTGCTGTATGCAAGCCTTGAAAACAAAAACGGCGAACCATACGGTTCGCCGTCTTGCTGCAGCAGGCCGCGGGCGCGGCCCGAAGCATGATTACACCTTGATCTCGACGTCCACGCCTGCCGGCAGGTCGAGCTTCATCAGCGCGTCAACCGTCTTGTCGGTCGGGTCGACGATGTCCATCAGGCGCTGGTGCGTGCGGATCTCAAACTGATCGCGGCTGGTCTTGTTGACGTGCGGCGAACGCAGGATGTCGAAGCGCTGGATGCGGGTCGGCAGGGGCACCGGGCCCTTGACGATTGCGCCGGTACGCTTGGCGGTATCCACGATTTCGGCGGCCGACTGGTCGATCAGGCGGTAGTCGAAAGCCTTCAGGCGGATACGGATCTTCTGGTTCTGCATGATATTTCCTTAAAAGAGCGATTGGGCAACGTGCCCGTTGAATGGGGACATGCCCGACAGGCATGTCCCAGGAAGTGCTTAGTCGAGGATCTTTGCCACGACGCCGGCGCCGACGGTACGGCCACCTTCGCGGATAGCGAAGCGCAGGCCTTCTTCCATGGCGATCGGGGCGATCAGCTTGACGGTGATCGACACGTTGTCACCCGGCATGACCATTTCCTTGTCCTTCGGCAGCTCGATCGAGCCGGTCACGTCGGTGGTACGGAAGTAGAACTGCGGGCGGTAGTTGTTGAAGAACGGGGTGTGACGGCCGCCTTCGTCCTTCGACAGGATGTACACCTCGCCGGTGAAGTGGGTGTGCGGCTTGATCGAACCCGGCTTGCACAGCACCTGGCCGCGCTCGACGTCTTCACGCTTGGTGCCGCGCAGCAGCAGGCCAACGTTGTCGCCGGCTTGACCCTGGTCCAGCAGCTTGCGGAACATTTCCACGCCGGTGCAGGTGGTCTTCACCGTCGGCTTGATACCGACGATTTCGATTTCCTCACCGACCTTCACCACGCCGCGCTCGATACGGCCGGTCACCACGGTGCCGCGACCCGAGATCGAGAACACGTCTTCCACAGGCATCAGGAAGGTACCGTCAACGGCACGCTCCGGCGTCGGGATGTAGGTGTCCAGCGCGTCGGCCAGGTTCATGATGGCCACTTCGCCCAGCTCGCCCTTGTCGCCTTCCAGCGCCAGCTTGGCCGAACCCTTGATGATCGGGGTGTCGTCGCCGGGGAACTCGTACTTCGACAGCAGCTCGCGAACTTCCATCTCGACCAGCTCGAGCAGTTCAGCGTCGTCCACCATGTCGCACTTGTTCAGGAACACGATGATGTACGGCACGCCAACCTGGCGGGCCAGCAGGATGTGCTCACGCGTTTGCGGCATCGGGCCGTCAGCAGCCGAGCAAACCAGGATCGCGCCGTCCATCTGGGCGGCACCCGTGATCATGTTCTTCACATAGTCAGCGTGGCCCGGGCAGTCAACGTGCGCGTAGTGGCGGTTGGCCGTTTCGTACTCGACGTGCGCGGTATTGATGGTAATACCGCGTGCCTTTTCTTCCGGCGCTGCGTCGATTTCGTCGTACTTCTTGGCGGCACCGCCAAACTTGGCTGCCAGCACCGTGGCAATCGCTGCGGTCAGCGTGGTCTTGCCATGGTCAACGTGACCAATCGTACCAACGTTCACGTGCGGCTTGGTCCGCTCGAACTTTTCCTTTGCCATTTCTTAACTCCTGATAGGAATGCAGTCTTGTTGTTTCATCGCGCCGCCGCACCGGCAGGCGCGGCGGCAAACTTCCAATTACTTGCCCTTGGCCGACATCACGGCTTCGGCGATGTTCTTCGGTGCTTCAGCGTAGTGCTTGAATTCCATGGTGTACGTGGCGCGGCCTTGCGTGGCCGAGCGCAGCGACGTGGAATAACCGAACATTTCCGACAGCGGGACTTCGGCCTTGATGATCTTGCCGCCGCCCACCATGTCGTCCATGCCCTGCACGATGCCGCGGCGGGACGACAGGTCGCCCATCACGGTACCCGTGTAGTCTTCCGGCGTTTCCACTTCCACGGCCATCATCGGCTCGAGCAGAACCGGGCTGGCCTTGCGCATGGCTTCCTTGAAAGCCATCGAGCCGGCCATGCGGAACGCGTTTTCGTTCGAGTCCACGTCGTGGTACGAACCGAACGTCAGCGTGACCTTCACGTCCACCACCGGGAAGCCAGCCAGGATGCCGTTCGGCAGCGTGTCGACGATACCCTTTTCGACCGCCGGGATGTATTCGCGAGGAATCACACCGCCCTTGATGGCGTCGATGAACTCGAAGCCCTTGCCCGGCTCTTGCGGCTCCAGCGTGATCACAGCGTGACCGTACTGGCCGCGGCCGCCCGACTGCTTGACGAACTTGCCCTCGACGCCTTCAGCCGTCTTGCGAATGGTTTCGCGGTAAGCCACCTGCGGCGCGCCGATGTTGGCTTCCACGCCAAATTCGCGCTTCATGCGGTCGACCAGAATTTCGAGGTGGAGCTCGCCCATGCCCGAAATGATGGTCTGACCCGATTCTTCATCGGTACGCACGCGGAACGACGGATCTTCAGCGGCCAGGCGGTTCAGGGCGATGCCCATCTTTTCCTGGTCAGCCTTGGTCTTCGGCTCGACAGCCTGCGAGATCACCGGCTCCGGGAACACCATGCGCTCGAGCACGATCGGTGCAGCCGGATCGCACAGCGTGTCGCCCGTGGTGGCGTCCTTCAGACCCACCGCAGCGGCGATGTCGCCGGCCAGCACTTCCTTGATTTCTTCGCGCTGGTTGGCATGCATCTGCAGAATACGGCCGAGGCGTTCCTTCTTGCTCTTGACCGGGTTGTACACGGTGTCGCCCGAATTGATCTTGCCCGAGTACACGCGGAAGAAGATCAGCTGACCAACGAACGGGTCGGTCATGATCTTGAACGCCAGTGCCGAGAACTTTTCGTTGTCGTCAGCCTTGCGCTCGAGCTTCTTCTCGCTGTCGTCCTCGTCCGTGCCCGTAACCGGCGGAATGTCGACCGGCGACGGCAGGAAGTCGATCACGGCGTCGAGCATGCGCTGCACGCCCTTGTTCTTGAACGCGGTGCCGCACAGCATCGGCTGGATTTCGCAGGCGATGGTACGGTCACGCAGCGCCTTGACGATCTCGGCGCGGGTCAGCTCTTCGCCGCCCAGGTACTTTTCCATCAGCTCTTCGCTGGCTTCGGCGGCAGACTCGACCATCTTCTCGCGCCATTCGTCAGCGGTGGCTTGCAGCTCGGCCGGGATGTCCTGGTATTCGAACTTCACGCCCTGGCTGGCTTCGTCCCAAATGATCGCCTTCATTTCCAGCAGATCGACGACGCCCTGGAAGCCGTCTTCAGCGCCGATCGGCACCACGACGGGCACCGGGTTGGCCTTCAGGCGGGTCTTCAGCTGGTCGTAGACCTTGAAGAAGTTCGCGCCGGTACGGTCCATCTTGTTGACGAACGCCAGACGCGGCACCTTGTACTTGTTGGCCTGACGCCAGACGGTTTCCGACTGCGGCTGCACGCCACCCACTGCGCAGTACACCATGCACGCGCCGTCCAGCACGCGCATGGAACGCTCCACCTCGATGGTGAAGTCCACGTGTCCCGGGGTGTCGATGATGTTGAAGCGATGCTCGGGGTAGTTGCCGGCCATGCCCTTCCAGAAGGCGGTGGTCGCAGCAGACGTGATGGTGATGCCGCGCTCCTGCTCCTGCTCCATCCAGTCCATGGTGGCCGCGCCATCATGGACTTCACCGATCTTGTGGTTCACACCGGTGTAGAACAGGATGCGCTCGGTCGTGGTGGTTTTACCCGCGTCAATGTGAGCCGAGATACCGATATTGCGGTAGCGCTCAATGGGAGTCTTACGAGCCACTTTAATCCTCTATTCGTCCGTGAGGCGCCGGCATCTCATGGCCCGCGCCCCTAACACAAACGGGCGAGATGTGTAAAAACACAGCCCGCCCGGCAACCAACAAACGCTATCGCGCGCTTAGAAGCGGAAATGCGAGAACGCCTTGTTGGCTTCGGCCATGCGGTGCACTTCGTCACGCTTCTTCATTGCGCCGCCACGGCCTTCCGATGCTTCCAGCAGCTCACCTGCCAGGCGCAGCGCCATCGACTTCTCGCTGCGTTTCTTCGCGGCCTCGCGCAGCCAACGCATCGCCAATGCCAGACGACGCGACGGACGGACTTCGACCGGAACCTGATAGTTGGCGCCGCCCACGCGACGGCTCTTCACTTCCACCACCGGCTTCACGTTGTTGATGGCAACGGAGAACACTTCGATGGGGGCCTTGCCTGCCTTCTTTTCGATCTGGTCGAACGCGCCATAGACGATACGTTCGGCAACCGACTTCTTGCCGTCCAGCATCAGCACGTTCATGAACTTGGCAACTTCAACGTTGCCGAACTTCGGATCAGGCAGAACATCCCGCTTGGGGACTTCACGACGACGTGGCATCTTCTTTCCTTTAGATTCAGTTGAGAGCGTGGTCAGTTTTTCCCGCTCTCCGGCCACCAACTAGCTTGCATGCGATAGACAGCAAATTCGCCGGGTGACCACTTACTCGACGGCACGGTTGCCAAAAAGGCGCTCCGTTGTACCGCCGCCTGGTGACAGCACCATGACTCGCGCCACAGGCTATCGTTTGTTGCTTCGGGTCTTTCCGACCCAGGCTGCTATAGCTTAGGCTGCCTTCGGACGCTTCGCGCCGTACTTCGAACGAGCCTGCTTGCGGTCCTTCACGCCTTGCAGGTCGAGCGAGCCACGGACGATGTGGTAACGCACACCCGGCAGATCCTTCACACGGCCGCCGCGGATCAGCACGACCGAGTGTTCCTGCAGGTTGTGGCCTTCACCGCCGATGTACGAAATCACTTCGAAACCGTTGGTCAGGCGCACCTTGGCAACCTTACGCAGTGCCGAGTTCGGCTTCTTCGGCGTCGTGGTGTACACGCGGGTGCACACGCCACGGCGCTGGGGGCAGTTCTCAAGCGCCGGGCTCTTGCTCTTGACGACTTCAGAGACGCGCGGCTTGCGAACCAGTTGGTTGATAGTTGGCATTGTTCAATCCAGCTTGGTTTGACGAAAAACGCCCCTCGCACCGGCATGCACCGAAATGGAGAGGCAACTACGGGTTTTGGGCGGGAGAGATGAGCGGACGCGCTCTGGAGACGGGACTGTGCGGTAACAGCATGCCAAAGAGCGCGAGCCGGCACCCGGATCCCGCGTCTGCCGCCACCGGTCCATGGGAACCCAGTCCGGAAGGCTTGCCGGCCGCGGCCTAAAGGCCACTTCTCCGACGGGCGAGCGAAATCCAAAGCCAAAAACTCGAATCTGGCATCCTAGCAGGGGAATCGTATACCGTCAAGCCGTATACCCGACCCGGGACGCGCTGACGCTGCCCTCGGTCAGACCCCGCGGAGCGCTTCCAGGATGGACTGTCCATAGCGCTCCAGTTTGGAGGCACCGATCCCGGGAATGCCCTGCATCGCCGACAGGGAGCCCGGCGCGGTCCGGGCCAGCTCCGCCAGCGTTGCATCGTGGAAGATGACATAGGCCGGCACGCCGTGCTCGCGCGCGGCCTCGGTGCGCCAGCGGCGCAGCGCCTCCCAGTTGGCCAGCATGTCTGCGTCCATGTCCGCGGTGTGGTCGGTGCGGGTGCCGCGTGCGGCACGCTCGCCGGACTTGCCCGGCTTGGTGGCCTGGCGGCGCAGGATGATCTGGCGCTCGCCCTTGAGCACCGCGCGCGCGTCCTCGCCCAGCAGCAGCGCGCCATGCCCGCCATGGTCGATGGTCAGCAGACCCTGGGCGATCAGCTGGCGGAACACCGTATGCCATTCATGCACCGAGCGGTCCTTGCCGATGCCGAAGGTGGACACCTTGTCGTGCCCCCACTGGCGGATCTTCTCCGAGCTGTTGCCGCGCAGCACGTCGATCAGGTGGGTGGCGCCGAAGTGAACCCGGCTCGCCTGCGCGGTGCGGTACACGCAGGACAGCGCCATCTGCGCCTCGCGCGTGCCGTCCCAGGTGGCCGGCGGCTCCAGACAGGTGTCGCAGTTGCCGCAGGGTTCGCTGGCCTCATTGAAATACGCCAGGATACGCACGCGCCGGCAGCCTGCGGTCTCGCACAGGCCCAGCAGCGCATCGAGCTTGGACGACGACACGCGCTTGAAGGCGTCGTCCGCCTCGGACTCGTCGATCATGCGCTTCTGCTGCACCACGTCGCCCAGGCCGTAGGCCATCCAGGCATTGGCCGGCAGGCCGTCGCGGCCGGCGCGCCCGGTTTCCTGGTAGTAGCCTTCCATGCTCTTGGGCAGGTCCAGGTGGGCGACAAAGCGCACGTCGGGCTTGTCGATACCCATGCCGAAGGCGATCGTCGCCACCATCACCAGCCCTTCTTCCTCGCGGAAGCGGGCCTGGTGGTGCTGGCGCACCTGGGCATCCATGCCGGCGTGGTAGCCCAGCGCATTGATGCCCTGTCCGCTCAGCCACTGCGCCGTGTCCTCCACCTTCTTGCGTGACAGGCAATAGACGATGCCGCTGTCATGGGTGCCGTCGGCCGCGGTGTGCTCGGCCTTGATGAAGGCCAGCAGCTGCTGGCGCGCATTGTCCTTCTCGACGATGCGGTAGCGGATATTGGGCCGGTCGAAGCTAGAGATGAAGACGCGGGCGTTGTCCAGCGCCAGCCGCTCGATGATCTCGTTGCGCGTGAGTGCGTCGGCCGTTGCCGTCAGCGCGATGCGCGGCACGTATGGGAAGCGCTCGTGCAGCACCGACAACTGGATGTACTCGGGGCGGAAGTCGTGGCCCCACTGCGACACGCAGTGCGCTTCGTCGATGGCAAAGAGCCCGACCCGAATGCGCTCGAGCAAGTCCTGGAAGCGTGGCGTCATCAGCCGCTCCGGCGCCACGTAGAGGATCTCGATGCGCCCGGCCAGCAGGTCGCGCTCGACCGCCGAGGCCTCGGCTCCGGTCAGCGTCGAATTGAGCACTGCGGCGCGCACGCCGGCTTCAGTCAGTGCCGCGACCTGGTCCTGCATCAGCGCGATCAGCGGCGACACCACGATGCCGACGCCGTCGCCGGCACGCTGGCGCAGCAGCGCCGGGATCTGGTAGCACAGCGACTTGCCGCCGCCGGTCGGCATCAGCACCAGGCAGTCGCCGCCCGTCGCAACGTGGTCGATGATCTCGGCCTGGCGCCCACGGAAGGCGTGGTAGCCGAACACATCTTTGAGGATCGCCAGCGCGTGCGACATAGACAACGGAATTGCTGAAGCCGGAAAAGCCGTAACCATACCACTAAGGGGGCCGCTTCCGTGCCCGCCGGGCTAACAGTCCGAACATTCTCACGACAGGGCCGGCTGCGGGCGGAAAGAAAAAAAGCCCGGCTGGATCAGCCGGGCTTTCGGGCCACCTTGCGGCGGCAAACAGCTTACTGCGATCAGGCGTTGTCGCCTTCGCCTTCGGTCGTCGCCTGCACCACCGGCGCCGGCTCGATGAAGAGCGACTGCTCTTCTTCGGCGATCGCCTGGGCGCGTTCGCGCTCGGAGGCCTCGCGCGCCTTGCGGGCGCGGTGGTAGGCCAGGCCGGTACCGGCCGGGATCAGACGGCCGACGATCACGTTTTCCTTCAGACCACGCAGGTCGTCGGTCTTGCCCATGATCGCGGCTTCGGTCAGCACGCGCGTGGTTTCCTGGAACGATGCCGCCGAGATGAAGCTGTCGGTCGACAGCGACGCCTTGGTGATACCGAGCAGCAGGTTCTCGT
Source organism: Cupriavidus sp. FW305-26 (assembly GCF_058787975.1). Classification (NCBI taxonomy): domain Bacteria; kingdom Pseudomonadati; phylum Pseudomonadota; class Betaproteobacteria; order Burkholderiales; family Burkholderiaceae; genus Cupriavidus; species Cupriavidus sp. FW305-26. The sequence continues at coordinate 14,337 of NZ_JBYTAH010000053.1, read as the reverse complement.
ACGTGGCCGGACGCTTGCCTTCGGCGATCACGCGGTCGTTCTCGTCGAGCAGTTCCGAACGCTCCACCTGTTCACCCGGGATGAACTTGGTGTCGCCCACGTCGGCGATCTGCACGCGGCGCAGCATCTGACGAACAATCACTTCGATGTGCTTGTCGTTGATCTTCACGCCCTGCAGACGGTACACGTCCTGGACTTCGTCCACGATGTAGTGCGCCAGCTCTTCGATGCCCTTCAGGCGCAGGATGTCGTGCGGGTCCGCCGGACCTTCCACGATCATTTCACCCTTGTTCACCACCTGGCCGTCGTGCACCAGCACCTGCTTTTCCTTCGCGATCAGGAACTCGTGGGCATTGCCGTCCAGGTCGGTGATGACCAGGCGCTGCTTGCCCTTGGTGTCCTTGCCGAACGAGGTCGTGCCGGTGACTTCCGCCAGCACGGCGGCGTCCTTCGGCGAACGCGCTTCGAACAGCTCGGCCACTCGCGGCAGACCACCGGTAATGTCGCGGGTCTTCTGCGACTCGGTCGGGATACGCGCGAGCACTTCACCCACGTGCACCTGCTGGCCATCCTTCACGGTAATCAGCGCGCCGACCTGGAAGCCGATGGTCACGGAGTGGTCCGTGCCCGGGATCTTCACTTCCTGGCCGTTGGCGTCGAGCAGCTTGACCTGCGGGCGGATGCCCTTGGTTGCAGCCGTGCGGCGCTTGGCGTCGATCACCACCAGGGTCGACAGGCCCGTCACTTCGTCCATCTGCTTGGCGACGGTCACGCCTTCTTCGACGTTCTCGAACTTGGTCGTACCGGTGTATTCCGAAACGATCGGGCGAGTCAGCGCATCCCACGTGGCCAGCTGCGTGCCAGCCTTGATGGCCTGGCCGTCCTGCACCAGCAGCGTGGCGCCGTACGGGATCTTGTGGCGTTCGCGCTCGCGGCCGTGGTCGTCGGTGATCAGCGCCTCGCCCGAACGCGAGATGACGATCAGTTCGCCCTTCGCATTGGTGACGTAACGCATGGTCGCCGTGAAACGCACGGTACCGGTTGCCTTGGCTTCCACGCTCGATGCCACTGCCGCACGCGATGCCGCACCACCGATGTGGAACGTACGCATGGTCAGCTGCGTGCCCGGCTCACCGATCGACTGAGCGGCAATCACGCCCACCGCTTCGCCGGAGTTCACCAGCACGCCGCGGCCCAGGTCGCGGCCATAGCACTTGCCGCACAGGCCGTAGCGCGTGTCGCACGACAGCGGGGTGCGGACCTTGACTTCGTCCACGCCGATGTTGTCGATCAGCTCGACCAGGTCTTCGTCCAGCAGCGTGCCGGCTTCGATCGCGGTCTCCTGGGTTTCAGGGTTGACCACGTCGGCCACGGTCACACGGCCGAGGATACGGTCGCGCAGGGCTTCGATCACTTCACCGCCTTCGACCAGGGCCTTCATGGCCACGCCGTTGGAGGTGCCGCAATCGTCCTCCACCACGACCAGATCCTGCGTCACGTCGACCAGACGACGGGTCAGGTAACCCGAGTTCGCGGTCTTCAGTGCCGTATCGGCCAGGCCCTTACGGGCGCCGTGGGTCGAGATGAAGTACTGCAGAACGTTCAGGCCTTCACGGAAGTTCGCCGTAATCGGCGTTTCAATGATCGAGCCGTCCGGCTTGGCCATCAGGCCACGCATACCGGCCAGCTGGCGGATCTGCGCTGCCGAGCCCCGTGCACCCGAGTCGGCCATCATATAGATGGAGTTGAACGACTCTTGCTTCACGGTCTTGCCTTCGCGGTCGACCACGTCCTCGTGCTGGAGCTGCTCCATCATCGCCTTGCCCACCTGGTCGCCGGCGGCGCCCCAGATGTCAACGACGTTGTTGTAGCGTTCCTGGTCGGTCACCAGACCCGACATGTACTGCTTGTCGTATTCCTTCACCTTGGCCGAGGCCTCGGCGATGATCTTTTCCTTCTGCGGCGGCACCAGCATATCGTCGATGGCGATCGAGATACCGGCACGGGTAGCCAGGCGGAAGCCCGACTGCAGCAGCTTGTCGGCGAAGATCACAGTCTCGCGCAGGCCGCACTTGCGGAACGCGGTGTTGATCAGGCGCGAGATTTCCTTCTTCTTGAGCGGCTTGTTCAGCACCGAGAACGGCAGCCCCTTGGGCAGGATCTCGGACAGGATCGCGCGGCCGACCGTGGTGGCCTGCAGCGTGATCTTGGGTGCGAAACGGGCGTCGCCCTCGGCGTCCTTGTCGACCAGCTCATACTCGGTGATACGCACGTTCACGCGCGAAGCCAGTTCGACTTCCTTGTTCTCGTAGGCGCGAATCACTTCGCTGATGTCGGCAAAGGTCATGCCCTCGCCGCGGCCGTTGATCTTGTCGCGGGTCGTGTAGTACAGACCCAGCACCACGTCTTGCGACGGCACGATCGACGGATCGCCGTTGGCCGGGAACAGCACGTTGTTGGAGGCCAGCATCAGGGTGCGGGCTTCCATCTGCGCTTCCAGCGACAGCGGCACGTGGACAGCCATCTGGTCACCGTCGAAGTCGGCGTTGAACGCCGCGCAGACCAGCGGATGCAGCTGGATGGCCTTGCCTTCGATCAGCACCGGCTCGAACGCCTGGATACCCAGGCGGTGCAGCGTCGGCGCACGGTTCAGCATCACCGGGTGCTCGCGGATCACCTCTTCGAGGATGTCCCACACCACCGGGGTCTGGCTTTCGACTTCCTTCTTCGCCGCCTTGATGGTGGTGGCGATGCCCATCGTTTCCAGCTTGTGGAAGATGAACGGCTTGAACAGCTCGAGCGCCATCAGCTTGGGCAGGCCGCACTGGTGCAGCTTGAGCGTCGGGCCCACCACGATGACCGAACGGCCCGAGTAGTCGACGCGCTTGCCCAGCAGGTTCTGACGGAAACGGCCGCCCTTGCCCTTGATCATTTCGGCCAGGGACTTCAGCGGACGCTTGTTGGCACCGGTCATCGCCTTGCCGCGACGGCCGTTGTCCAGCAGCGAGTCAACCGCTTCCTGCAGCATGCGCTTTTCGTTGCGCACGATGATTTCAGGCGCTTTCAGCTCCAGCAGGCGCTTCAGGCGGTTGTTACGGTTGATGACGCGGCGATACAGGTCGTTCAGGTCCGAGGTCGCGAAGCGGCCGCCGTCCAGCGGCACCAGCGGACGCAACTCGGGCGGCAGCACCGGCAGCACTTCGAGGATCATCCACTCGGGCTTGATGCCCGAACGCTGGAAGGCCTCGAGCACCTTCAGGCGCTTGGCGAACTTCTTGATCTTGGCTTCGGAGCCGGTGGCCTGCAGCTCGGCGCGGATCTGTTCGATCTGCTTCTCAATGTCGATGCCGCGCAGCAGTTCACGGATGCCCTCGGCACCCATCATGGCGACGAACTCGCCCTCGCCGTACTCGTCGCACTTCGCCAGGTAGTCGTCCTCGGACATGATCTGGCTCTTCTTGAGCGGGGTCATGCCGGGTTCGATCACCACGAATGCTTCAAAGTACAGCACGCGCTCGATGTCGCGCAGCGTCATGTCCAGGACCATGCCCAGGCGCGACGGCAGCGACTTCAGGAACCAGATGTGCGCGGTCGGCGCGGCCAGTTCGATGTGGCCCATGCGCTCGCGGCGCACCTTGGCCAGCGTCACTTCAACGCCGCACTTCTCGCAGATCACGCCACGGTGCTTCAGGCGCTTGTACTTGCCGCACAGGCACTCGTAGTCCTTGATCGGGCCAAAGATCTTGGCGCAGAACAGGCCGTCGCGTTCCGGCTTGAAGGTACGGTAGTTGATCGTTTCCGGCTTCTTCACTTCGCCGTACGACCACGAACGGATCTTCTCGGGCGAGGCCAGGCCGATCTTGATCGCGTCGAACTGCTCTTCCTGCTGTACCTGCTTAAAGAGATCGAGCAATGCTTTCATTGCAACTCCTTGTTTCGCCACCGCCCCGGAGTTGGTCCGGGTCGATGGCATTCATCCTGTGGGAAATCCTTCGCCTGTAGTGTCGACAGGGAGCCGGCCGCAACCGGCTCCCCTCACCTGCCCGATCAGTAGCGATCGAGGTCGATGTCGATACCCAGCGAGCGGATTTCCTTCACCAGCACGTTGAACGATTCCGGCATGCCGGCATCGATCGAGTGCTCGCCCTTGACGATGTTCTCGTACACCTTGGTACGGCCGTTCACGTCATCGGACTTGACCGTCAGCATTTCCTGCAGCACGTACGACGCGCCGTAGGCTTCCAGTGCCCAAACTTCCATCTCACCGAAACGCTGGCCACCGAACTGGGCTTTACCACCCAGCGGCTGCTGCGTCACCAGCGAGTACGGGCCGGTGGAACGCGCGTGCATCTTGTCGTCGACCAGGTGGTGCAGCTTCAGCATGTGCATCACACCCAGCGTGACCGGACGCTCGAACGCTTCGCCGGTGCGGCCGTCGAACAGCGTGACCTGCTGCTTGGAAGCGGTCAGGCCCTTCTCCTTCGCGATCTCTTCCGGATAGGCGAGGTCCAGCATGCGGCGGATTTCGTCCTCATGCGCACCATCGAACACCGGCGTCGCGAACGGCACGCCCTTCTTCAGGTTCTCGGCCAGCTCCAGGACTTCCGAATCCGACAGGCTGTCGAGGTCTTCGACCTTGCCGCTCTCGTTGTAGATCTGCGTGAGCAGCTTGCGCACTTCGGCTGCCTTGGCTTGCGCCTTCAGCATGTTGCCGATGCGCTCGCCCAGGCCGCGCGCGGCCCAGCCCAGGTGGGTCTCGAGAATCTGACCCACGTTCATCCGCGAAGGCACGCCCAGCGGATTCAGCACGATGTCGGCAGGCGTACCGTCGGCCATGTAGGGCATGTCTTCGATCGGGGTGATCTTGGACACGACACCCTTGTTGCCGTGACGGCCGGCCATCTTGTCGCCAGGCTGCAGGCGGCGCTTGACGGCCAGGTACACCTTGACCATCTTGATCACGCCCGGCGGCAGTTCGTCGCCCTGCGTGAGCTTCTTGCGCTTCTCTTCGAAGGCCAGGTCGAACTCGTGGCGCTTCTGCTCGATGGCTTCCTTGACGGCTTCCAGCTGGGCAGCCAGTTCTTCGTCGGCCGGACGGATGTCGAACCAGTGGTACCTGTCGATATCCGCCAGGTATTCCTTGGTGATCTTGGCACCCTTGGCCAGCTTCTTCGGACCGCCATTGACGGTCTTGTCGATGAGCAGGCGCTCCAGACGCTGGAACGCGTCGCCTTCCACGATACGCAGCTGGTCGTTCAGGTCCAGGCGGTAGCGCTTCAGTTCGTCGTCGATGATCGACTGGGCACGCTTGTCGCGCGTCACGCCTTCGCGGGTGAAGACCTGGACGTCGATCACGATGCCGCTCATGCCCGAGGGCACGCGCAGCGAGGTGTCCTTCACGTCCGAAGCCTTCTCGCCGAAGATCGCGCGCAGCAGCTTCTCTTCCGGGGTCAGCTGGGTCTCGCCCTTCGGCGTGACCTTGCCAACCAGCACGTCGCCGGCTTCGACTTCAGCGCCGATGTAGGTGATGCCCGACTCGTCCAGGCGAGCCAGCTGGGCTTCGGCCAGGTTCGAGATATCGCGCGTGATTTCTTCCGGTCCCAGCTTGGTGTCGCGGGCAACGACCGACAGCTCCTCGATGTGGATCGAGGTATAGCGGTCTTCGGCCACCACACGCTCCGAGATCAGGATCGAATCCTCGAAGTTGTAGCCGTTCCACGGCATGAACGCCACCAGCATGTTCTGGCCCAGTGCCAGCTCGCCCAGGTCGGTCGAGGCGCCGTCGGCAATCACGTCGCCGCGGGCAACGTGGTCGCCGACCTTCACCATCGGACGCTGGTTGATGTTGGTGTTCTGGTTCGAGCGCGTGTACTTGATCAGGTTGTAGATGTCCACGCCGACTTCACCGGCAACGGCTTCGTCGTCGTTCACGCGGATCACGATACGCATCGCGTCGACGTAGTCGACCACGCCGCCACGCATCGCCTGCACGGCCGTACCCGAGTCGACCGCAACGGTGCGCTCGATGCCGGTGCCGACCAGCGGCTTGTCCGGACGCAGGCAAGGCACGGCCTGGCGCTGCATGTTCGCGCCCATCAGTGCACGGTTCGCGTCATCGTGTTCCAGGAACGGAACCAGCGAGGCAGCGGCCGACACGATCTGCGACGGCGCCACGTCGATGTACTGCACGCGGTCCGGCGTGACCATGCGGGTTTCACGCTCGGAGCCTTCACGCGCCGACACCAGTTCGTCGGTCAGGTTGCCGTCGGCGTCAACGGTCGCGTTGGCCTGCGCCACCACGTACTTGCCTTCCTCGATCGCGGACAGGTAGTCGACCTGGTCGGTCAGCTTGCTGTCGACCACCTTGCGGTACGGCGTTTCCAGGAAGCCGTATTCGTTCAGGCGGGCATACAGTGCCAGCGAGTTGATCAGACCAATGTTCGGACCTTCCGGCGTTTCGATCGGGCACACGCGGCCATAGTGGGTCGGGTGCACGTCACGGACTTCAAAGCCGGCGCGCTCGCGCGTCAGGCCGCCCGGGCCCAGTGCGGAGACACGGCGCTTGTGCGTGATCTCGGACAGCGGGTTGGTCTGGTCCATGAACTGCGACAGCTGCGACGAACCGAAGAACTCGCGGATCGCCGACGAGATCGGCTTCGAGTTGATCAGGTCGTGCGGCATCAGGTTCTCGGTCTCGGCCTGGCCCAGACGTTCCTTGACGGCACGCTCCACGCGCGACAGGCCGGCGCGGAACTGGTTTTCGGCCAGTTCGCCGACGCAACGCACGCGACGGTTGCCCAGGTGATCGATGTCATCGACCTCGCCCTTGCCGTTGCGCAGGTTGACCAGGATCTTGATGGTCTCGAGGATGTCCTCGTCCTGCAGCACCATGGCGCCTTCGCCGCTGGGGCGGCCCAGGCGGCTGTTGACCTTCATGCGGCCAACGCGCGACAGGTCGTACGACTCTTCGCTGTAGAACAGGCGCTGGAACAGCGCTTCCACGGCTTCCTCGGTCGGCGGCTCGCCCGGGCGCATCATGCGGTAGATCGCGATACGCGCAGCGGTCTGGTCGGCGGTCTCGTCCACGCGCAGGGTCTGCGACATGTACGGGCCCTGGTCCAGGTCGTTGGTGTACAGGGTCTGGATCTGCTTGACGCCGGCTTCGCGCAGGTTCTCGAGCAGGGTTTCGGTCAGCTCGTCGTTGGCGTTGGCAATCACCTCGCCGGTATCCGGGTCGATGATGTTCTTGGCCAGCACGCGGCCCAGCAGGTAGTCTTCCGGCACGCTGATCAGCTTGGTGCCGGCCGAATCCAGGTCGCGGATGTGCTTGGCGTTGATCCGCTTGTCCTTCTCGACCACCACGCGGCCGTTCTTGTCGGCGATGTCGAAGCGCGCGACTTCACCGCGCAGGCGCTCGGGCACGAACTCCAGCTGCGCGCCTTCGGCCTGCAGCGTGAAGTTGTCGAACACGAAGAAGTGCGCGAGGATCTGTTCCGGGGTCAGGCCGATCGACTTCAGCAGGATCGTCACCGGCATCTTGCGGCGGCGGTCGACGCGGAAGTACAGGATGTCCTTCGGGTCGAACTCGAAGTCCAGCCACGAACCGCGGTAGGGGATGATACGTGCCGAGAACAGCAGCTTGCCCGAGCTGTGGGTCTTGCCCTTGTCGTGCTCGAAGAACACGCCCGGCGAGCGGTGCAGCTGCGAGACGATGACACGCTCGGTGCCGTTGATGACGAACGAACCCGTGGAAGTCATCAGCGGGATTTCGCCCATGTAGACTTCCTGCTCCTTCACTTCCTTGACCTTGCCCGGGTTCTCGCGATCGTTGATGATCAGGCGAACCTTGGCACGCAGGGCCGAGTGGAACGTCAGGCCACGCTGCTGGCATTCCTTGACGTCGAACGGCGGATTGGACAGGTGATACGAGACGAACTCCATACGGGCAAGCCCGTTATGCGAGGAGATCGGGAAGATTGCGTTGAAAGCGGCCTGGAGGCCTTCGGTCTTGCGACGCGCGGTCGGCGTTTCCGCTTGCAAGAACTGAGTGTAGGATTCAATCTGGGTGGCAAGCAGGAATGGAACCTGATGTACCGTCGCGCGCTTCGCAAAGCTTTTGCGAATGCGCTTCTTTTCGGTGAAGCTGTACGCCATGGGATCTCCGAATCATCGCAGGGCTGGCTGGACCTGGCCGGACCTGAGGTGTTCAGCGACTGGGAGGGGATTTGGCGGTTGGCCGCTACCAACCTCTGGCTGACGGTGTCCGCACGCTGCGGGCGGTGTGGTCGTCGCATCAAGCGCAACGCCTGTACTCGCCCGGGGGACACCCGACCAAACTTGTCTTCTGCAGTCGGTTCAGAAGACAAACATCAGCAGCAACCACTTAGTGTGCCACTGATGTTTGGCCTCTGCTGAGACTCCGGCATGCCCGAGGGCATCGAGACTCGCAAACATCACTTTTTGTTGCGAAGAGTGCTTCTCAAAACACTTTCGCACAAGCGCAAAAAGGCTGGCGCCGGGAATTTCCCTTTGCCAGCCCCATCCGCGTGCCGAAAGGGCACGCGAGCAATGGCTTACTTGACGTCGACCTTCGCGCCAGCGTCTTCCAGCTTCTTCTTGGCTTCGGCAGCAGCAGCCTTGTCCACGCCTTCCTTGACGGGCTTCGGTGCGCCATCGACCAGGTCCTTGGCTTCCTTCAGGCCCAGGCCGGTGATTTCGCGAACAGCCTTAATCACGCCAACCTTGTTGGCGCCGACTTCGGCCAGGATCACGTTGAACTCGGTCTGCTCTTCAGCAGCGGCGGCACCGCCGGCGCCCGGGGCAGCAGCCACAGCCATGGCAGCAGCCGACACGCCAAACTTCTCTTCGAACGCCTTGACCAGGTCGTTCAGTTCCATCACGGACATCGCGCCAACGGCTTCCAGGATGTCGTCTTTGGTGATTGCCATTTGAAATACTCCTACTAGATTTGATTCGGTATCGGTAATGCGATCTTTCGATGCGAGGCCTGGATTGCCTTAGGCGCCAGCGGCTTCCGCTTCCGCGGGAGCGCCTTCGGCGTTCTTGGCAGCCAGTGCAGCCAGCAGACGGGCGAAGCCCGACACCGGTGCCTGCATCACGCCCAGCAGCTGAGCAATCAGTTCGTCGCGGCTCGGGATCGAGGCCAGCGCCTTCACGGCGGCAGCGTCGAGAACCTTGCCGTCATACGACCCGGCGCGCAGGACCAGCTTGTCGTTGGTCTTGGCGAAGTCGTTCAGAACCTTGGCCGACGACACTGCATCTTCGGAAATACCGTAGATCAGCGGACCGGTCATCTGCTCTGCGAGGCTTGCAAACGGCGTACCTTCGACGGCGCGGCGGGCCAGCGTGTTCTTCAGAACACGCAGGTACACGCCTTGCTGACGTGCGGTGGAACGCAGCTTGGTCAGATCGCCAACCGTAATGCCGCGATATTCGGCCACGACGATGGTCTGGGCCTTGGCGACTTGCGCCGAAACCTCAGCAACGACGGCCTTCTTATCTTCAATATTGAGTGGCACGGTTAAGCTCCAAAATGACGCTAGCCCTCCGGCAATACCGGAGTCTTCACGTCAGCACAAACGAACGGCGTCCGATTGGCCCGAATCACCCGGGACAGGCCCGGATTCATCAATCCCTTCGGGTGCGCCATCTGCGCTGGCTGCCCGGGGTTGGTCATGCACGGCACCTGGCCCTGCTTGTACCTCCCGGCCGATTAAGCCCGCATGCCTGACTGCGGTCATGTGGACACCAGCGGTCTTTGATAACCAGCGGCGACTGCCTGAACACAACGTGTCCGGCTGCCGCCACTGCCCAAAGCCTTGCTCCCTGTCCTTGTGCTGCCGCTTGGCAGAACCAGGTCCGGAGCCGATCCCCGCTTACGCCAGGATCTTCAATTCGCGGCCGACCGGTGTTATCGGGTCCGGTCAGCCCATGCCGTCAGCTCAGGCCGACAGCGAAGCTTGTTCCACGCGCACGCCAACGCCCATGGTGGACGAGACAGCGATCTTGCGCAGGTACACGCCCTTGCTCGTAGCCGGCTTGGACTTCACCAGGGCTTCCAGCAGTGCGGACAGGTTGCTCTTCAGCGCTGCGTCGTCGAACGAGCGGCGGCCGATGGTGGCGTGGATGATACCGGCCTTGTCGACACGGAACTGCACCTGGCCAGCCTTGGCGTTCTTCACAGCCTGGGCCACGTCGGGCGTCACGGTACCGACCTTCGGGTTCGGCATCAGGCCGCGCGGGCCCAGGATCTGGCCCAGCGTACCGACGATACGCATCGTGTCCGGCGAAGCGATCACGACGTCGAAGTTCAGGTTGCCGGCCTTGACTTGCTCGGCCAGGTCTTCCATGCCGACGATGTCAGCACCGGCGGCCTTGGCGGCTTCGGCCTTTTCGCCCTGGGCGAACACAGCCACGCGAACCGACTTGCCGGTACCTGCGGGCAGCACCACCGAACCACGAACCACCTGGTCCGACTTCTTGGCGTCAATGCCCAGCTGCACGGCCACGTCGATCGACTCGTCGAACTTCGCCGAAGCGCAGCCCTTCACCAGGCCCAGGGCCTCGTCGATCGGGTAAAACTTGGTACGCTCGATCTTCGCCTTGTTGGCGGCGACGCGCTTGGAAACCTTAGCCATTTACAGACCCTCCACGGTGATGCCCATCGAACGAGCCGAACCGGCGATGGTACGCACGGCGGCGTCCAGGTCGGCGGCGGTCAGGTCAGCGTTCTTGGCCTTGGCGATTTCTTCAGCCTGGGCGCGGGTGATCTTGCCAACCTTGTCGGTGTGGGGCTTCGGCGAACCCTTGGTGATGCCTGCTGCCTTCTTGATCAGCACGGTGGCCGGGGGCGACTTCATCACGAAGGTGAAGCTCTTGTCGGCGAAGGCGGTAATCACCACCGGCACCGGCAGACCGGGTTCCATACCCTGGGTCTGGGCGTTGAACGCCTTGCAGAACTCCATGATGTTCAGACCACGCTGACCCAGTGCGGGACCAACGGGCGGGGAGGGATTTGCCTTACCAGCCGGAATCTGCAGCTTGATAAAGCCAATGATCTTCTTGGCCATCTCTACTCCAATCCGGATCGCTCTTTCGGGATGCGATCCTGTTGAGTCGTAACGCGCTGTCGCCGCACCTTCGGCACGGCCTCACGCTCCTCTTGGCGCCGCCACCGGGGCGGCGCCGTTGCCCGTTGCCGCCCTTTCAGGCCGCAACCGGCAAATTCCTTAAACCTTCTCGACCTGGCCGAACTCGAGTTCGACCGGCGTGGCACGCCCGAAGATCGTGACCGAGACGCGCAGGCGCGACTTCTCGTAATTCACTTCTTCCACGTTGCCGTTGAAATCGGTGAACGGGCCGTCCTTGACGCGCACCATTTCGCCCACTTCGAACAGCGTCTTGGGACGCGGCTTCTCGACCCCTTCCTGCATCTGGGTCATGATCTTGTCGACTTCGCGCTGCGAAATCGGGCTCGGGCGGTTGCGGGCGCCGCCCACGAAACCGGTGACCTTGCTGGTGTTCTTCACCAGGTGCCAGGTCTCGTCGGTCATTTCCATTTCCACCAGCACGTAGCCGGGGAAGAAACGACGCTCGGTGACCGACTTGTGGCCGCCCTTGATTTCCACGACTTCTTCGGACGGCACCAGGATGCGGCCAAACTTGTCCTGCATCTCGGCGCGTTCGATGCGCTCCTGCAGCGCGCGCTGCACGCTCTTCTCCATGCCGGAATAGGCATGCACGACATACCAGCGCTTCTTCGACGAAGGCGATTCCGGCGCGGTGGTTTCCTGCTGAGCGTTATCCGTCATGTGCTACCTCTTATTTCCAGCCCAGCACGAGCGAGAAGACGACCCACTCGATGAGCTTGTCAGCCGACCACAGGAACAGCGCCATGATGACGACAAAGACGAAGACCAGCCCCGTCATTTGCCCGGCTTCCTTGCGCGTCGGCCAGACGACCTTGCGAACTTCCCGATACGATTCCTTGGCGAACCCGATAAAGTCCTTGCCTGGTGCCGACACCAGCGCAACTACGATACCCAGTGCAATACCACCGAACAGTGCGGCGCCACGTACATAAGACGGTTGCTGTGCCAGTGCATAGAAACCGATGACGCCCGCAACCACCAGCAGCACCGCCACGCCAAGCATCCACTTGCCGCTGCTGGCGTTCACGGTTTCAACATTGGGATTGGCCATGTTTCGCAAACGAGACTAAGCCGCGTCACGATTGCTCTTCGCGACGCGGCTGATTGATTTGGCAGGGGCAGAGGGAATCGAACCCCCAACCTTCGGTTTTGGAGACCGACGCTCTGCCAGTTGAGCTATACCCCTAAAACAACTGTGGGGCCGGCGCTGGCGCCAACCCCTTCTGGCAACGAACGCGGCCGGTTGGTGCCGCGTTCGCTATCAAACAACTTAGTCGAGGATCTTTGCCACGACGCCGGCGCCGACGGTACGGCCACCTTCGCGGATAGCGAAGCGTAGGCCTTCTTCCATGGCGATCGGGGCGATCAGCTTGACGGTGATCGACACGTTGTCACCCGGCATGACCATTTCCTTGTCCTTCGGCAGCTCGATCGAGCCGGTCACGTCGGTGGTACGGAAGTAGAACTGCGGGCGGTAGTTGTTGAAGAACGGGGTGTGACGGCCGCCTTCGTCCTTCGACAGGATGTACACCTCGCCGGTGAAGTGGGTGTGCGGCTTGATCGAACCCGGCTTGCACAGCACCTGGCCGCGCTCGACGTCTTCACGCTTGGTGCCGCGCAGCAGCAGGCCAACGTTGTCGCCGGCTTGACCCTGGTCCAGCAGCTTGCGGAACATTTCCACGCCGGTGCAGGTGGTCTTCACCGTCGGCTTGATACCGACGATTTCGATTTCCTCACCGACCTTCACCACGCCGCGCTCGATACGGCCGGTCACCACGGTGCCGCGACCCGAGATCGAGAACACGTCTTCCACAGGCATCAGGAAGGTACCGTCAACGGCACGCTCCGGCGTCGGGATGTAGGTGTCCAGCGCGTCGGCCAGGTTCATGATGGCCACTTCGCCCAGCTCGCCCTTGTCGCCTTCCAGCGCCAGCTTGGCCGAACCCTTGATGATCGGGGTGTCGTCGCCGGGGAACTCGTACTTCGACAGCAGCTCGCGAACTTCCATCTCGACCAGCTCGAGCAGTTCAGCGTCGTCCACCATGTCGCACTTGTTCAGGAACACGATGATGTACGGCACGCCAACCTGGCGGGCCAGCAGGATGTGCTCACGCGTTTGCGGCATCGGGCCGTCAGCAGCCGAGCAAACCAGGATCGCGCCGTCCATCTGGGCGGCACCCGTGATCATGTTCTTCACATAGTCAGCGTGGCCCGGGCAGTCAACGTGCGCGTAGTGGCGGTTGGCCGTTTCGTACTCGACGTGCGCGGTATTGATGGTAATACCGCGTGCCTTTTCTTCCGGCGCTGCGTCGATTTCGTCGTACTTCTTGGCGGCACCGCCAAACTTGGCTGCCAGCACCGTGGCAATCGCTGCGGTCAGCGTGGTCTTGCCATGGTCAACGTGACCAATCGTACCAACGTTCACGTGCGGCTTGGTCCGCTCGAACTTTTCCTTTGCCATTTCGCGACTCCTGTCTCGGTAGCGATATTGCCAGTGCGTGGTATTTGGTGCCCATGGGCAGGATCGAACTGCCGACCTCTCCCTTACCAAGGGAGTGCTCTACCACTGAGCCACATGGGCGAAACTTGACGTACTACTCTGACAGCAACCGCGCGACTGGAGCGGGTGAAGGGAATCGAACCCTCGTCGTAAGCTTGGAAGGCTTCTGCTCTACCATTGAGCTACACCCGCCCGGTTCTTTCCTGCTTCTTCACCGGCACTGCCGGCTGCTGTCTTGCATTCTGGTGGAGAGGGCTGGATTCGAACCAGCGTAGGCGTAAGCCAACAGATTTACAGTCTGCCCCCTTTAGCCACTCGGGCACCTCTCCGCAGAGAACTATCGATTATGGGGCTTCTCACCTTGCCTGTCAAGCACTTTCCGTTGCGGATGCTGTACTTGGCCAGGCCAGGGAAGGCGTTCCAGCGTGGCGCTTGAACCGCCTGATCGCTCCCACAAGCGCAGTTTAGATTTCTGCGTTCTCACCCTATAGGGGCTTTCCAGCGTCGCTCCTGGAGGCTCTGAGGCCGCTCGCCACCACGAGCCGGAAAAGACAAAACCCCTCGCAGCACACGCTGTCGAGGGGTTTTGGGAATAAGAGCCTGGCGATGACCTACTTTCACACGGGAATCCGCACTATCATCGGCGCGGAGCTGTTTCACGGACCT